>JBFJMM010000012.1:0-19691 GCA_041633885.1 Porticoccaceae bacterium | reverse complement strand
GGTGCATTATGCCGACGACGACAGGGTTAACGCGTTTGCTACGCTCGGCGGCCATATTGTCATTTGTCGTGGTTTGCTGGAAAAGCTCCCGGATGAAAATGCCCTGGCCATGGTGATGGGACACGAAATTGGTCATGTGCGTCTGCGCCACCCACTGCTGGCTGCCGGTCGCGGGCTGGTGGTGAGCCTCGCCCTGGCAACGTTGGCGGGCGCATCCGACGGAACCCTGACCACTCTTGGCCTCAACCTGAGTGGCGATCTGGTGCTGCGTAAATACGGCCGCGAGCAGGAACGTGCAGCAGACGCGCTTGCCCTGCAAGGGGTGGTATCCCTGTATGGCCACGCCGGAGGCAGTACCAGTTTGTTTCGGGTCCTGGCAGCGCAACACAAAGGAGTTGCGTTGCCCGCATGGTTAAGCTCCCATCCGGTGACTGCGGACCGCATCGCCGCGGTGGAGCAAATGGCCCGTAGCGCGGGCTGGCGACAAAATGGCGAGAGCACGGTTCTGCCAACTTTCTAGAGGAGCGCCACGTTAACGGCTGCTGGCGGCGCCAGCAAATACCGACAGCGTGGCAACGGCGGCGACTATTGGCATATACTCAATGGCATCTGAAATCTCTGATAGCCACCTTAACTCGAGCGGGAGAACAGCATGGCCGATTCGGCACCCTCAACGTATCAAACACTGGCGATCGAACATAAAAACGGTGTCGACTGGGTAACCCTGAATCGCCCGCAACAATTTAACGCCATCGATAAAGTGATGACCGAGGAGCTACTCCGGTATTTCGGCGATTTGTACTTTAATCACGACGTGCGCGTGGTGGTGCTACGTGGCGCCGGCAAGCATTTTTGCGTGGGCCTGGATTTAAACGATGCCGACCATATTTCTGCCAGCGTGCCCGCGGCGCAACGGGGGCAGCGCGCCATTGCCGAAATTATCATGCGCATGCGCCGCTGTCCGCAGCCGATTGTCACCCTGATGCATGGCGCCGCCACTGGCGGTGGTCTGGCGCTGGCGCTGGCGTCCGATGTGCGCTACGCCGCCCAGGGCGCAAAAATGAATGTTGCCATGGCCAAAATCGGACTGACGGGCTGCGATATCGGGATCAGCTATTTTCTGCCCCGCGCGGTGGGCGTATCCAACGCTGCGGAGATGATGATGGGCGGGCGCTTTGTCGATGCCGACAAGGCGCTGCGTATCGGTCTGGTTTGCGAGGTCGTGTCCCGCGAGCAACTCGACGAAACCGGCGGGCAATTAATCGACGAGATGCTCGCCATGTCCCCGATGGGTCTGCGTTTAACCAAGGAAGGGCTTAACCTGTCCCAGGACGCGGGCAGTCTGGAGGCGGTCATAGCCATGGAAGACCGCGGCCAGGTGCTGTGTATCGGCCCCTATTTTGACGAAGGCATAGGCGCATTTCTGGAAAAACGTCCCGCCAATTACGACGACAAATAGCTCCCAGGACACAGCGCGCGTGGCGCAACACCCGCAGCAACATTCGGAACGCAGTCAGTTTGCGTTACTTAAATCCAGACGGTTTTTGCCGTTCTTTCTCACGCAGTTCAGTGGCGCGCTAAACGATAATCTGTTTAAAAACGCGCTGCTGGTATTACTGGTCAGTGGTGGTCTTGCGAGTACCCGCGTGGACACGAATACCCTGGTCAACCTCGCCGCCGGGTTGTTTATCTTGCCATTTTTTCTGTTTTCCGCGTTGGCCGGACAGCTCGCCGACAAATATGAAAAGTCAGCCATTATTCGCAAGGTAAAATTGGCGGAAATCGTGATTATGCTGGTGGCATGCGCCGCGCTGTGGTGGCAGCTGCCATGGCTGTTATTGGCGGTATTGTTTGCCATGGGCGCGCAGTCGGCATTTTTTGGGCCGGTGAAATACGCGATTATCCCACAGCACCTTGACGAAACGGAACTGGTGGGCGGCAACGCACAGGTGGAAAGCGGCACGTTTGTCGCCATATTACTGGGCACCATTGGCGGCAGTTTGCTGGGCGGACTCGCCGAGCCACGTGTGCTGATTGGTGGCACCGTCATCGGGGTGGCGTTGCTCGGTTGGTTATGCAGCAGGGCAATTCCCTGTGCGGAATCCACAGCGCCGCAATTAAAAATTGACTGGAATGTGGCGCGGGAAAGTTGGGCATTGATGAAAATGGCCGGCGAACGAAAAGACGTGCTGCTGTCGATTCTCGGTATTTCCTGGTTCTGGTTAATTGGCGCCAGTTACCTGACCCAGATACCCAATTTTGTGGTGTCCGTGCTGCACGGTGAGGCACAGCTCATTGCGCTGGTTTTAAGCGCCTTTATCGTCGGTGTCGCGGGTGGTTCTCTGTTGTGCGAACGTCTCAGCGGTCACAAGGTGGAATTGGGGTTGGTGCCCTTTGGTTCCCTGGGGCTGAGTATTTTTGGCATCGACCTGTTTTTTGCGGCGCAGGGCTATCAATTTGCGACGACCGAGGAATTAGTCGGCCCCCTGTCATTTGTCCTGCGTGCCGGAGGCGTGCGTGTGCTTGCGGATCTCGCGCTGATCGGCATGTTTGGCAGTTTTTACATCGTGCCGTTGTACGCGCTGGTCCAGTTGCGCACCGCGCCGCAAAAACGCGCGCGGGTCATTGCCAGCAATAACATTATGAACGCGCTGTTTATGGTGCTGGCCAGCATTTTTGGTATTCTGTTTTTGGGTGTCGCCGGCTTCAGTATTCCCGAGTTTTATCTCGTGATCGCATTGATGAACATTGCGGTGGCCGCATTTATTTACGCTCAGGTGCCGGAGTTCGCTGCGCGCTTTCTGGTGTGGTTGCTGACCCATACCCTGTATCGCGTTCGTCACGAGGGGTTGGAAAATATTCCCGAAAAAGGGGCTGCGGTCATTGTCTGTAATCACGTCAGTTATGTGGACGCGCTGCTGATTGGCGGCGCGGTGCGCCGGCCCATACGGTTTATTATGTATAAACCAATTTTCGATATTCCGGTGCTAAATTTTATTTTTCGGGTGGGCGGTGCGATTCCCATCTGTTCGCGCAGGGAAGATGAACAGGTCTACAACGCCGCGCTGGACAGTATTGCCGAAGGGCTTGCCCGAGGAGATTTGCTGGCAATTTTCCCGGAAGGTCAACTCACGCGGGATGGCGAGATGAATGAATTCAGGGCGGGCATCGAGCGGATTGTGCAACGCACACCCGTACCTGTCGTGCCCATTGCGCTGCGTGGATTGTGGGGTAGCCTTTTCAGCCACGGGAGTCCCGGCGCGTTTCGCAATCCGCTGCGTCGGTTTCGCAGCCGGGTAACGGTGACCGCCGGTGCACCGCTGGAACCGCGACAGGTCAGCGCCGCGCGCCTGTACGCAGCGGTGCTGGCCTTGCGCGGCGCGGCAAAATAGCAGCGCGAATAATTAGCGACGGAGTAACCTATGAAGCTTTCGACCAAAATTTTATTGGGCATGTTGCTGGGCATTGTGCTGGGTGCCGCGATGAATGGCTTGTCGGGGCAATCGACCCAGGTTGCTCTGGTGTCTGGCTGGCTGGTCGACAATGTGTTTGATGTGGTCGGGCAAATATTTGTAGCGTCCCTGAAACTGCTGGTGGTGCCGCTGGTGTTCGTATCTCTGGTGTGCGGCAGCAGTGCCATGGGTGTCAATGCGCGCATGGGCCACATGGCGGCGAAAACCCTCGGGCTGTATTTGCTGACGACGGCGCTGGCAGTAACTTTGGCTCTGTTGCTGGCCAACACAATTAATCCCGGCGAGGGTCTGACACTGACCAGTACCAGCACCTACGAGGCGCCGGTTGCGCCCTCCCCCAAACAGGTATTAATAGATATTTTTCCGACCAATCCCGTACAGGCGATGGCGCAGGGCAATATGCTGCAGATTATCGTGTTTGCCATTTTAATGGGCCTGGCGATTACCCATAGCGGCGCGCCGGGCGGCAAGATTCTGGATTTTTTTCAGAGTTTTAACGAAGTGATTATGACCATGGTATCGTTTTTGATGCATATGGCGCCCTACGGGGTGTTCTGCTTGTTGGCCAAGCTGTTCAGTGAACTGGGGATCGGCGCCATTGCGGATCTCGCCAAATATTTTCTGGCCGTGGTGCTGGTTCTGTTTCTCCACGGAGCGGTTGTGTATGGGTTTCTATTCGCGACCCTGGCTCGCCTCAACCCCCTGACACTGTTTAAAAATATTCGCCCGGCCCTGTTGTTCGCGTTTAGTACCTCGTCGAGCAGTGCGACCCTGCCGGTAACCCTGAACGTGGCGCGTCGGCGTATAGGCATCGACAATTCAATTGCCTCATTTACGCTACCGCTGGGCGCTACCATCAATATGGATGGCACTGCAATTATGCAGGGCGTCGCCACGGTATTTATTGCGCAGGCGTTTAACGTGGATATTTCCCTGGGAGGTTATGTGGCGGTGGTACTGACCGCCACACTGGCGTCGATCGGCACCGCCGGTGTGCCTGGGGTGGGGCTGATAACCCTGTCGATGGTGTTACAACAGGTGGGTCTGCCGGTGGAGGGCATCGCACTGATTATCGGTGTCGACCGCTTGCTGGATATGTTGCGCACGGCGGTCAATGTCGGCGGCGATTGTATGGTCTCCACGGTGGTGGCAAAGAGTGAAAACCTGCTCGATGCCGCGATATTTAACGAGGTGTCCGACAAGGACGAATACACGGGTTAAGCGAGCTGGAAGTTTTTATGCGCTGTTTTCAACAGCGAGGGAATGGAGAATGGCCAGGCAAACACCCCGGCACATTTTGATGGTTTGCGTGGCGCTCATCAGTTGTGGGCTAAACGGCACTGCCGTGGCGCAACCGGGGTCGTTTGATTTTACCGGATTAAAATTGTCCGCCGACCCGAACAGCTGGAATCCGGCTTTACCCTGGACGGTGCCCGCGGGATTTCAGCAATCCGTCGTCGCCGATGAGCGGGCGCTGAATATTTACGACAACGGCCGCGACGACTGGCACGATATGCTCGCCAGCAACGAGACGGGCAACGACGCCGGGCGCTATGTCTACCGCACCCACGAAGTTTACGACGAACCGGAAGGCGGCGCGGTATCGGTCGTCGATATGCTCACGGGCAGCGCGAGCCTGGTGTTACAGAGATCCGACTGGCAGGCGCTCGACGGTATTCGCTGGACACCGTGGCGGACCTTGCTGGTTGGCGAGGAAATCCAGGGTGGGCGCCTGTTTGAAATCCTGCTCGACAGCGCTGACTTAACCGTTGGCGTGGCGGTGGATCGCCCGGCGCTGGGCCGCATGGCCCACGAAGGCATCGAGGTGGATGGGGCTGGTGCTGTGTATATGGTGGACGAATTTCGTGGCCTGAGCGAGGATTCCGTGGCGCTGGGGAATGCCTGCGATGGCCAACTGCCCTGTGGGGGCGGCATCTACAAATTTGTCCCGCAACGTTTTGGCGACCTTTCGCAGGGACTGTTGTACGTGCTGAAAATAGTGTCCGGCGACCCGGTGGAAGGTACGGGCCACGGGGTCTGGGCGGGCCCCATCGATCCGCTTGACGCGCGGCGTTCGGGTACCCGGTCCGGTGGCCAAAGTTATCAGCGCCCGGAAGATCTGGAACTGATCGGCAATGTTCTCTACGTGGCGATTACCGAGGGGACGCGAGACGGAGACGGTGAAGAACGTTATCACGGCCGGGTGATTGCCATAAATTTGTCCGCCATGACCGTGACCGATTATATAAAACCCGGGGTCAATGTCCCGCGCGAACCTGCACAGGGTAATGGTACCGTTGGCTGGGCGGGTTTCGATAATCCGGACAATCTGGCCGAATCCCCGGACGGCCGTCTGGTGATTGTCGAGGACAAGGTGCCGTCGGATATCTGGTTTGCAGACCCCGACAGCAACGGCGACGGTTTTGCCGACCGGTTGTTATTGTTCGCGTCCCTGTCCGATCCCGGGGCCGAAGCGTCGGGAATTTATTTTCGCCCTGCTGATGGTGCGCTGCTGGTAAACATTCAACACTCGGCGGCTAAAGATGGCGATGGCACCTGGCGGCTCGCGCCGCCCTGAATGCCAACCGGGCTGGACCTAACCTCCGGGTCAGGGCAGCTCACCGCTGGACAGCCAGCGGGCGCACTCGGCCCCCAGCTCAGACACGGCCATCTGTTCGTAGCGCTGACTTTGTGCCGCGCTCAGTGTGTCGCGCCAACGGCCATTGGTACCCTTGTTGATAAACGTCTGCGCGCCGCCTTCCCAGAAGGCGCCGCCCACGGGTACCGAGCCGGGGGCGTGATTCTTCATATAGTCAAAACTGCAATGTTCCACAATCGCGTCCCAGTTCAGGGCGGCGCTGGGAATGTCCAGAAATTCGGCAATACGCGCTATTTCGCCGGGCAGATCCTTGCGCAGCTGCGCGAAATGTACCAGGTGAACATTGGGCAGGTCCCGCACCGCCCACCAGGAGCGCAGGTTTTCCCAGAAGGGCCAAAAGGGATGGCCGTTTTTATCCAGCCACTCGTCGTAGTACCGGGAGATGGACTGTGGTGGTTTATCGATGGGTGGTCCAACACGGCCGGGGGTCTCGTTGAGGGCCTGGTACCAGGCCTCGTTAGCGTTGACGTGATGGTTGTACATGCTCCACAGCACATCGCGCCCGTCGCGGGCAATGTAGAGGTATTTTGCCCGCGGGGAAAAAACCAGCGCGTCCACGGGTAGATGGGTTTTCACAAAACGACGGTGGTGTTGTGCTTCGAGGGCGGCGAGTTTGATGTCCCTGGGGGGTACGCGCAGGTCCACCCAGGGGGACATCTCCGCCACCGGCAAATCCGGCTGGCCGTTAAAAATAAGCTGGGACACGATTTGTTGCATCCAGGTCGTTCCGGATTTGGCGTAGGTGGCGATCACAATATCATCGTCGCGAAACTGAAATTCGTTCCACACGGTTGAATCAAAGTGGTGATTGTGAAATTCACGTTGCTTCTGAGGCCAGGGGGGCGTATCTGCGGTCATACCAGGTGTCTCCGTAAATTATTAGTGTATTAATTGCGGTGCAGGGTTGCCAGTGCAGACCCGCTGCCTCGGCCTTAACCCTGCGCTCTACGCATACTGTGCAGTTACTACTTAACTAAAAATAGCTTTAAAAAGGATAAAAAATACAATTGACAAGGCGGCCCCGGCGGGCAGGGTAATTAGCCACGACATAAAAATAGTACCCACCACCCGCAAATTAATCGCGGCGATACCGCGGGCGATTCCCACGCCCAGCACGGCGCCTACCAGCGTGTGGGTCGTGGAAACCGGCAGACCGATGCCGGAGGCTGCGACCACCGTGGCCGCGGCACCCAGTTCGGCGGCGAAGCCGCGGCTCGGGGTTAATTCCGTAATTTTTTTCCCGACGGTGGCCATCACCTTGAACCCGTAGGTGGCCAGGCCAACAACGATACCCATGCCACCCAGCAACAGAATCCAGGGTGGCATGCTCGCCTTACCCGCAACCGCCCCCGTTTTGACCACGTTGACAACGGCTGCCAGGGGGCCCACCGCATTGGCCACGTCGTTGGAGCCGTGGGCAAATGCCATGCTACAGGCGGTGAATATCATCAACACGGCAAACACCCGCTCGACGCTGGCAAAGCGGTTAAAACGGTCCGCGACTTCGTCTTTCTTGACGCGGCTGAGCAATAAGGTGCCCAGCAGACAAATCACCGCGCCAAACAGTGCGGAATAAAGTGCGCATTCGGCGAAGCTCATGGAGACGCCGATATCCTTAAATACGTGCTTAAGGCCTTTCAGCAGGGTGATCATCGCAATCAAAAAACCCACGCCGAACATGTAAAAGGGCACGTAACGCTTGGCATTGGCAAATGGATTGGCGCTGTTCAGAATTAACGTCTGTACGCTGCGAAACAGGAAGTAGGAGATAACGCCGGCGAGCAGCGGCGACACGACCCAGCTCGCCACGATGGTCCAGATTTTGTCCCAGTTGACGGCGGCGGGGGAAATTCCCACGGCGGCGAAGCCCACGATGGCACCGACAATGGAATGGGTGGTGGAGACCGGCCAGCCCTTCATGCTCGCGAATAACAGCCAGGTGCCGGCCGCCAGTAGCGACGCCAGCATGCCAAATACCAGGAGTTCCGGGCTGTCTACCAGTAGTGCGGGGTCGATAATGTCATTGCGGATGGTCGAGGTGACTTCGCCGCCGGCCAGATAGGCGCCGAGAAACTCGAACACCATGGCAATGCCGATCGCCTGGCGAATGGTCAATGCCCGCGACCCCACCGACGTGCCCATGGCGTTGGCCACGTCGTTGGCGCCCACCCCCCAGGCCATGAAAAACCCCAGGACACAGGCCAGAATAATCAGGGTTTGGCCGAATTCAGCGAATAGCGCCATGTGTTGTGTTCCGGAGTGTCTGGTTAGCGTGCCAGCAGCAATTGCAGGCGGCCACCGACTCGCTCCGCGAGATCGGCAAGCTCACCAACACTGTCAATGATTTGATACAGAAACACCACGTCCACCGGAGCAAGTGTGGCCTCCAGCTGGAACAGCTGATGGCGAATGTTCCGCTCCAGGATATCCGTGCGATTTTCCAGTTCGTCGAGTTGCTCAATCAGCTCCTCGACAAAGGTCACTTCGCTACCGGTAAACCCGGTTTCCAGCAGCTCGTCGAGCTCGTTGATGGCCTTGAGCGCCTGCTGGGTTGCAGAGATAGACGCGCCCAGAAACTCTTTCAGTGCGTCCTGCAGGATCTCCGGGATGCGCATTTGACGGCCCAGCATCAGACCGGCAATGTCCTTGGCCTGGTTGGCGATATGGTCCTGAACGGAGAGAAGTTCCAGTAAATCGGAACGGGAAACGGGCATAAACAGCCCGTTGGGCATATGCAGGCGCAATTGCTTTTTGAGTTCGTCCGCACGCCGTTCGGTGGCATGAATGCGATCGTAAACTTCCTCTGCGGCGACCCAGTCGTCGGCAATCGACGCCTCGAGGAAGGCCTGTAACGCCTCCGCGCATTGGACCACCGCGGTCATATGCTCCTGCAGGGGCTTAATGGGAGATTTGCCAAACAGGTTGTGCAGGGGGTTACCGATGGCCATATTTATATTCCGTTATGGAAGCAGGAGTATAGAATTGGTACCCCTGTTTGTCACATGTTTCTCCCCCCGGCAGCACCGATATCCGGGTAGGGGGCTACACCTGGGCATAGCGCTCGACGCCCCTCAGCCAGCGCCTGACAATGGCGCTGGCGGTCTGAGGGTGGTCGCGCAACAGGATCTCGGCGGTTCGTTTAACGTCCGGCAACAGCTGCCCGTCCCGCAGCAGATCGGCAATGCGCAACTGCATGTCACCGGTTTGGCGCGTACCGAGGAATTCACCGGGGCCGCGCAATTGCAGGTCCTTCTCCGCGATAACAAAACCGTCGCTGGTTTCGCGCATAACCCGCAGGCGCTCGCTGGCGTGGCGGGACAGTGGTGAGCCGTAAAGCAGTACGCAGTGACTTTCCGCGCTGCCGCGCCCCACCCGGCCCCGCAACTGGTGCAATTGAGCGAGACCCAGGCGTTCCGGGTTGTCGATAACCATCAAGCTGGCATTGGCCACGTCCACCCCCACTTCGATCACCGTGGTGGCTACCAGTAATTGCAACTCACCGGATTTGAACGCGGACATCACGGCGACCTTTTCCCGTGGTTTGAGGCGTCCGTGCACCAGGCCAATACGGAGCTCCGGCAGCGCCAGGCGCAGCTCGTCAGCGGTGGCGGACGCAGCCTGTGCGATTAATAATTCAGACTCCTCGATTAATGTGCACACCCAGTAGGCCTGGCGTCCTTCCGCGCAGGCAGCGCGCACCCGCGCTATCACCTGTGCGCGCCGTTCATCACCCACCAGCACCGTGGTCACCGGACTGCGCCCAGGGGGTAGTTCGTCGATGATTGAACAGTCCAGATCCGCGTATGCACTCATGGCCAGGGTGCGCGGAATGGGGGTGGCGGTCATAATCAGCTGATGAGGCATGTTTCCTGCCGCGCTTTTTTCCCTGAGTGCGAGGCGTTGGTGAACGCCGAAGCGGTGTTGCTCGTCGATGATGGACAGCCCGAGTTTGCGAAAGGTTACGCCCTCCTGAAACAGGGCATGGGTGCCAATCACCAGTTGCGCCCGGCCATCGGCAATGGCGCTTAACTGTGTGTCGCGGGCCCTGCCGGTTAATTTTCCGGTAAGCAGCGCGATGCCAATGCCGAGGGGCGCCAGCCAGGCCGCGAAATTATTGCGGTGCTGCTCGGCCACGATTTCGGTGGGCACCATGATGGCCGCCTGATAGCCACCGCCAATTGCCTGCACTGCGGCCAGGGCGGCAACCAATGTTTTGCCCGAACCCACATCGCCCTGCAGCAGGCGCAACATGGGCACAGGTTGGGTCAGATCCGCAGCGATTTCTGTCGCCACCCGTCGCTGGGCCCCAGTCGGCGCAAAGGGCAAGCTGGCGAGGAAGCGCGTCAGCAGTGCTTCGCATTCCGGCAACCTGGGGGCAGGCAGGGCCTGCACCTGGTGGCGCAGTTGTAGCAGGCTAAGGTGATGGGCCAGTAATTCCTCGAAAGCCAGGCGCTGCTGTGCCGGGTGGCGCCCATCGGCAAGTTGGTCGACGGGGGTCTCCAGGGGGGGGCGGTGCAACAGGGTTAGTGCCTGCGCAAGGCTTAGATGTTCGGCGTTTTTGCCGCGATGGATGCCTTCCACGCTGGCCAGTAATTCGGGTAGATTATCGGCGGTCAACAGCTGCAATGCCTGGGTAGTCAGGGCGCGCAGGCGTTGTTGGGTGACACCTTCCAGCGTGGGGTAAACCGGAGTGAGGTGGGTAGCCAGGGGCGCCGGATGATGTGGGTCGAGCCGGGCGTATTCCGGGTGGTACATTTCCAGACCTGCACTCCCCAGGCGTACGTCGCCAAAGCAACGCAAACGGGTACCCACCGCGAGGTTGGCCCGTTGTGCAGCGGTGAAGTGAAAGAAACGCAGGGTCGCGGTGCCGGTGTTGTCCTGCACCTTACACATCAGGCTGCGACGGCGGCCGAAAACCACGTCGCAACCGCGCACCTGTCCTTCAATCACCACCGAGCTATTGGGCGTCAGGGCGCCGATCGGTGTAATTCGCGTGCGGTCCAGGTAACGGCTGGGTAGATGAAACAGTACATCTTGCACCGTGTGGATACCCAGGCGGGCGAGCTTATCGCCGCTATGGCTGCCCACGCCGCGTAGCCGCGTAACCGGAATACTATCGAGAGTCGGCACGGGTATGATTTTTCAGAGTTGGCATTGCAGTTTGGGCGCTCTGGGTTACCGGATAAGACCAGTTGGGCACAGGGTGGCGTATTGCGTTAAAAAAGCATAATAGCGATTACCCACGGGAGGGTAAAATCCGTTGCGCTCGCCCATTGTGTAACCTGTGTTATCTTTTCGCCTGGTGCGCGCCCCTGGGTATGGCTTAGTTGACAGGGCAGCGTGGCATGAACTGCGCGCGTCAAGGGAGACACTTATGTCGGGTACTGGCTTGATTGGTCTAGGCGCCATGGGGTTGCCGATTGCCAGACGCATGCTGGAAAGTGGTTTGCGGGTCCACGCCCATGATGTGAATGCCGCGTCCATGGCGGCTGCCGTCCAGGTTGGCGCGATTCCAGCCGCCGATATCGCCGCGGTTGCCGCCCAATGCGATCTGGTGCTGGTGTCGATGAGTACCGAGCAGGCGCTGCTCGAGGTGGTTGGCGAACTGATGGCGCAATTGCCCCCGTCGTCCATTATCGTCGATATCGGTACTACCGCAGTAGCGCAAACCCGGGCTCTGGCGGCGCGCGCCACCGCCGCTGGAATTGGCTACGTCGATGCGCCGGTCAGTGGTTCTGTGCCCTGGGCTGAACAGGGGCGCCTGACGATGATGGTTGGCGGCGCGGAGGGGGATTACCAGCGCTGCCGACCGGTTTTCGAAACCTTTGCCCGACAGATTTTTTATCTCGGCAACAGCGGCAGCGGGCAGATTGTAAAGTTATGCCACCAGCTGGTTTTTTTCGCCCTGACCTGTAGTCTCAGCGAAGGGTTGGCGATGGCGGCACGGGAGGGCGTGGCGCGGGGCAACGTACTGGCCGCGATCGATGCCAGTGTGGCGCCCAACCACGCCATGGCGTTTTTGCTACCCGCCGTTGCGCAGGGAGATTTTCGCGGCGCGGATATGCAGATTGCGGGCAAGGATATGGCTGCGGTGCTGGGGTTGGCAAAACAGCTGGGGTTTGACGCGCCCCTCGCGACGCAGGTCAGTAAATACTTTGACACCTTTATCGCCCGCAAACAGGTTGACTACAACCTGTTTGGTGTTCTCGATCTGATCGCCGATGAAGGCTTTGCGCGCGAGGAAAGCGCCCGACCGGATGATCTTAAATCACCATAATGCCGTCCATCTCCACCAGCGCGTCCCGGGGCAACGCACTGACGCCGATAGCCGCGCGCGCCGGGTAAGGGGCGGAAAAATATTGCGCCATAATTTCATTGACGGCGGCAAAGTGGCTCAGATCGGTAAGAAAGACGTTTAGCTTTACGATATCCCCCAGGGTACCCCCCGCCGCTGTACACACCGCCGCAAGGTTTTTGAATACCTGGTGTATCTGCGCTTCGACGCCCCCGTCGACCATCGTCATGGCGTCCGGTACGAGGGCAATTTGGCCAGACAAATAGACAGTATTGTGGACTTTTACAGCCTGGGAATAGGTGCCGATAGCGGTCGGCGCGTCCGGTGTTTGAATAGTCGCTTTGTTAGTCATGGGGTCCTCAACTTCTGACGCGGTTAACTTTTTGCACCTGTTTCATGCTGCGTACCCGGCGCATGATAGTGGCTAAATGTACGCGATTGTCCACGTCGAGAATCAGGTTGACGACGCTGGTATAGGGGTCGCGTTCGTTCACGGTAATTTGCTCGATGGTGGCGTTGCTCTCTGTTATGCGGGTGGCGAGTATGGCGATAATGCCCCGTTCGTTGGTGACCTCCACACGAATTTCCACCGCAAACTCGCCGTTGACCAACGGCGACCACTCCAGGGGCATACACTTTTCGACCTTGCCACGAATTTCCGCGATATTTTTACAGGAATCCCGATGCACCACCAGGCCGCGCCCCGGGCTGATGTGGCCGACAATGGTGTCGCCGGGAATCGGGTGACAGCAGCGGGCGTAGCTGGTGACCAGACCGTCAGCGCCGTCGACCAGGACGGGGGAATCGTTGTTCTGCGGCGTTGTTTTAAGGCGTTTGTGTTCTGGCATCAGTACGTTGGCGACCGCGAAGGCCACCCGATTGCCGAGCCCAATCTGTTGCAGCACCGATTCAAAGGTGGGCGCACTGGTCTCCTTGAGGAGATGCCGTATCTGGGATTTGCGTATCTGTTTATAGCTGGATCCGAAACTTTGCAGTGCCCGGTCGAGAAGGCGTTTACCCAGGTCCACGGATTCTTCGTGCTGCTGGTGCTTGAGAAAATGGCGCACGGCGCTGCGCGCCTTGGCGGTGCGCACGAAATTGAGCCACGACGGATTGGGTTGCGCGCCGGGTGCGCTGATAATGCGCACCCGCTGCCCGCTTTGCAGGGGCTCGGAAAGGGACGCCAGTTTGCCGTTCACCTCGCAGGCAACGCAGGTATTACCCACTTGTGTGTGCACCGTGTACGCGAAATCGACGGCGGTGGCGCCGGTGGGCAGTTCAATAATTTTGCCCTTCGGCGTGAAGACATACACCTCGTCGGGGAACAGGTCCGATTTGACGTGTTCAATAAATTCGAGGGAGTTGCCCGCCTGCTGTTGAATTTCCAGCAACCCCTTGACCCAGCGGTTGGCGCGCGCGTGATTGCCCTTGGCGTTTTCCATGCCGGTTTTGTACAGCCAATGGGAGGCGATGCCGTAATTGGCCAGGGTGTCCATTTCCTCGCTGCGGATCTGTACCTCGATAGCGACGCCGTGCAACCCCAACAATACGGTGTGCAGAGACTGGTAACCGTTGGATTTGGGGATGGCGATGTAATCGGTAAATTCCCCCGGCACCGGTTTAAAAAGATTGTGAATCACCCCGAGTACGCGATAACAGTTATCGACATTGTCGACCACGATGCGAAAGGCGAACACATCCATAATATCCTTGAAGGAGCGCTTTTTGGTTTTCATCTTCTGGTAAATACTCCAGAGATGTTTTTCCCGACCGCTGACTCTGGCGGCGATATTATCCTTCTGTAGTTGCAGCTCAATGGTGCTTTGTATTTCCGCCACCAGTTCGTTGCGGTGTCCCCGGGTGGCTTTCAACGCCCGTTGAATGCGCTCGTAGCGCAACGGATAGAGCGCCGCAAAACCGAGATCCTCGAATTCAATGCGCATGTCGTTCATTCCCAGTCGCTGCGCGATGGGCGCGTAAATATCGAGGGTTTCGCGGGCGATGCGACGGCGTTTATCCGGTTCGAGAACGTGCAGGGTACGCATGTTGTGCAGGCGGTCGGCAAGTTTCACCAGCATCACGCGAATATCCCTGGCCATGGCCAGGGTCATTTTCTGAAAGTTTTCAGCCTGCTGTTCGGCGCGGGAGGAAAATTCAATTTCGGTGAGTTTGCTGACGCCGTCCACCAGGGTCGAGACAGTCTTGCCGAAACGCCGACTCAGTTGCCCTTTGGTGGCGGCGGTGTCTTCGATCACGTCATGCAACAGCGCGGCCATCATGCTTTCGTGGTCCATGTGCATATCGGCAAGGATATTGGCCACGGCGATGGGGTGGGTAATATAGGCCTCGCCACTGCGGCGCATCTGGCCAGTGTGGCGTTTTTCGGCAAAGTCGTAGGCGCGGCGGATTTTTTTAACGTGAGACGGTTCGAGGTAAGTGGCGAGCTTATTGCTTAACGCGTCGATGGCCTGCAAGGTTCGCCTCCCGTGCGCTCCTCGCCTTATTCGTCGGCTGAGGCGGGCACGATAGCTTCCTCATCGTCGCTCGCCGGCGCGGTCAAATCGGCTTCCAGCATTTCTTCCAGGGAGAGCAGTTCCTCGCTTGCTGGCCGGGCGGTCAGAATGCTGGCGTCAATCAACCCCTCTTCAATTTCGCGCAGGGCGACGACGGTCGGTTTGTCGTTTTCCCAGGCAACCAGAGGCTCCTTGCCGCCGATGGCTAACTGGCGCGCGCGCTTGGCGCTAACCATAACCAGCTCAAAGCGGTTTTGCATATTCAGTAAACAGTCTTCTACAGTGATACGAGCCATTGTGCTTTCCCAACTCCGAATGTTGATCGCCAGCGGTTTCGGCGTAAGCGCCTGACAGGATTACCCAAGTGAGGCGCCTACCCACGCAGTGAGCGCCGCCGGGCGGGCCGCACAGTCTAGCGAAAAAGTCTACAGAAAAACAGAGGGTTAAGACAATAGTTCGCGAAATGTGGCGCCATGGCGCTGTTGCTGAGCGTCCAGTCGCAGGCGGTGGCTTATGATCACCGCCTGCAATTCCCGCAGCGCCACGTCGAAATCAGTATTGACGATCAGGTAGTCGGCCTCCACATAGTGGGACATTTCTTGCTGCGCCTGCGCAATACGCTTGGCAATCACCGCGGGATCGTCCTGGCCGCGCCGGGTCAGGCGCTCGCGCAATGCCGCCCGCGAGGGCGGTAGAATAAAAATCCCGGGACTTTCCGGTATGAGGCGGCGAATTTGCAGTGCGCCCTGCCAGTCTATTTCGAGTATGACATCCTGGCCGCGATGCAGTGTTTCCTGTACCCAGTCTCTGGACGTCCCGTAATAATTATCAAACACCCTGGCGTGTTCGAGAAATTCGCCGTTGTTGACCATGGCAATAAATTGCTCGGCACCGACAAAGTGATAATTTACACCGTTTTGTTCGCCTGGCCGCGGGCTACGGGTGGTGTAGGAAATCGACGCCACAACGTCGGGACACTGGGCGACCAGCGCGTTGACCAGGCTGGTTTTGCCGGCCCCCGACGGAGCAGAGATGGTGTACAGGGTTCCGGGGCTCATCATCGGTCGGGTTGTCTCCGGCTATTCGAGATTTTGAATCTGTTCGCGCATCTGTTCAATCAGCACTTTTATTTCCACCGCGGGCTGTGTTGTGGCCACACCGAGAGATTTCGCCGCCAGCGTATTGGCTTCCCGGTTAAGTTCCTGCAATAGAAAATCCAGCCGTCTGCCCTGCGGCCCCTGGCTGCCCAGGATGCGGCGAATTTCTATGAGGTGGGTGTCGAGGCGATCCAGTTCTTCCGCCACATCACTGCGCTGCGCAAGGTAGACCAGCTCCTGTTCGAGTCGACTATGATCCACCTCGCCACGCAGTTCCGCCAGGCGCGTCTGTAGTTTGTGACGCTGAGCCGTCAGCAGATCGGGCAGTGCGCGCCGCACGATCGCCACCTGCGCGCTGATGTCGTCGACACGGCGCTGCAATGTTTCACCCAGTTTTATACCTTCGCGTGTGCGACATTCCACCAACTGCTGCAGGGCTTTGTCAAACAATTCGACGACGGCTTGCCGCAACTGATCGCGATCCCCGTCCGGTTCCTGCAGCACCCCCGGCCAACGCAAAATTTCCAGTGGCGAAAGCGGTGCTGGATTGGCCATAAGCTGCGCCACCGCCTGACCGGCATCGATGTACTGCCTGGCCAGCTCCAGGTTGGTGGCCAGGCAGCGTTGGCGACTGGCCTCAACACTTAAAACACAATCGATCTTGCCGCGCTGCACGAACTGCTTTAATTGTTCGCGCAGGGGAATTTCAAGTGCCTTCAATGTCTCCGGCAACCGCAGATGGGGTTCCAGAAAGCGGTGATTTACCGAGCGTAGTTCCCATGTCAGGACACCCCAGTCAAGCTGAACCGTGGTGGTCGCGAAAGCGGTCATACTAAGGGGCATGGCGGGGAAACATATCTGTAAGAGCGGTCATGGTACCAGAGCGGGCGCGCGCTACGAAGGGCTTTTGGGTACAATGCGGTGCGCCAGACAGCGCCCCGCCCCATAAATCAAAGGATTTGCAGATGAGCCGTCCCAGTGGTCGCCGCCCCGAGCAGCTTCGTCCGGTCAAGATTACCCGGCATTACACCAAACACGCCGAAGGCTCGGTGCTGGTAGCGTTTGGCGACACGCGGGTGCTGTGCAACGCGACTGTTGAGCAGGGGGTGCCGCGCTTTTTGCGGGGCAAGGGGCAAGGTTGGGTCACTGCCGAATACGGCATGTTGCCGCGCTCTACGGGCGAGCGCATGGGGCGCGAGGCGGCGCGCGGCAAGCAGGGGGGGAGAACGCAGGAAATTCAGCGGCTGATCGGGCGCTCAATGCGTGCCAGCGTCGATCTGACGCGACTCGGTGAGCATACGATCACCTTGGATTGCGATGTGTTGCAGGCCGATGGAGGAACCCGCACGGCGGCAATTACGGGCAGCTACGTTGCGCTGGTTGACGCCGTCACCCATATGCTGGCTAAGAGAATGATCAAAGAAACCCCCCTGGCGCACATGGTGGCGTCCGTTTCCGTGGGGATCTACAAGGGGCAGGCGGTGCTCGATCTGGATTATGCGGAAGACAGTTGCGCTGAAACTGACATGAATGTGGTGATGAATAACCAGGGCAAGTTTATTGAAGTGCAAGGTACGGCGGAAGCCGCGGCCTTTGCCGAAAGCGAGTTTATGGCAATGCTGGCGCTCGCCAAGCGCGGAATTGCCGATCTGGTGCGCGTGCAGCAGATGGCCATCGCTCAACAATAGTCTGGCCAGCGGGTGATGCGCTACGGCTGCCGGGTGCTACGGGAGGCTGTCGGGGCAAGACCGCTTAAAACGGGCGATCACAGGTCGTGCAGGTCGTAATCCACAATCACCGGAGTATGGCTGGAAAAATCCTGTGCTTTGTAGAGCACCGCGTATTCCACAGTGCGCGTCAGATCCCGGGAAATTATTTGCGTATCCACCCGCCAGCCGTCCCGTTCGCCGATAACGCCGGACGGCCACCAGCTGAACTCATCGTCATCGGTGTTAGCCGCCCGGAAAGCGTCGGCATAGCCAATGTCTTTGTAAAGTTGTCCAAACCACTGGCGTTCGCGGGGCAAAAACCCGGATTCGGCAACGTGATTCTCCGCATTTTGCACATCGTTGTCGGTGTGAGCCGTATGCCAGTTACCGCATAAAATATAACGACGGCGCTTACGGGTTACTTTTAGCAAATGGCTTTGTAGCCCGTCAAAAAAGCGGTCCTTTATCTCCTGCTCCGGGGAATCGGCTTTACCTATCGGAGCCAGCAGGGAGGCAACGCTGACATTTTCAAAATCTGCCTGGAGGTAGCGGCCATCCATGTCTTCCCCCGAGGCCAGGCCAAAACCAAACATGATCGCTTTCGGCGCGTGCCGGGTATAAATGGCGACGCCGTTACTGTGGGGGTGGGGCGAATCGAAGAAATAACCGAAAAAGCCGTCGAGTTGAAACTCCGGATGATCCTCGACCTCCGCGGCACGAGCGCGCAAGTCCTGCAGGCAAATAATCTCGGCATCCTGCCCTGCCAGCCATTTAAATAACCCCCGATGGCACGCCTGGTGAATGCCGTCGATGGAAGCACTGATGATGCGCATTCTCGCCCCTTGGTTTTGGAGCGTGTATGATACATGAACATAGCCTTATCAAAAACATAGGGCGAACAGACAAACACTGAATGAGGAAAGGCCGGGTGGCGTTAGCGTCGTATCAAACCGCGTTTATTGATCTCGCTATACGCGAAGAAGCGCTGAAATTTGGCGAATTTACTCTTAAGTCCGGTCGTATCAGCCCCTATTTTTTTAATGCGGGCAAGTTTGCCACCGGTCGCGCCCTGGCCGCGCTGGGGCGGTGTTATGCCGCGGCCATTGTAAACTCTGGTCTGGCTTTCGATGTACTGTTCGGTCCCGCTTACAAGGGCATTCCCCTGGCGGTCGCCACGGCGGTCGCCCTGGCTGACCATTACGCTCGCGATGTGCCGTACTGTTTTAACCGCAAGGAGTCCAAGGACCATGGCGAGGGTGGCGCTCTGGTGGGAGCCCCGCTGCGTGGACGGGTGTTAATTGTGGATGATGTAATTACCGCGGGCACGGCCATTCGCGAGGTGATGGGCATTCTCGCGGCCCACGGGGCGACCGCGGCGGGCGTGGTGGTAGGGCTGGACCGCAAGGAACGCGGTCGCGCGGCCCGGTCGGCCCTCGAGGAAGTTGCGGTGGAGCACGCGATCCCCGTGATCAGCATCATCGAAATCGACCATTTAATCAGCTATCTTGAGGACGATGCGGGTCGCCAGGATGTGCTGGGCGCGATCCGGGGTTACCGGGAACAGTACGGCGTCTGAATCCTGCGGCGGTTATCCCCGGTAGCTGATGTGTGTAGAAATGGAGTGACCTATGAGAACCAATAACCCGTTGCGGCATGGCGTTTTGCTGGCCCTGTTGTTGTATGCCATCGCCGCTGCCGCCGCTGCCGCCGCTGCCGCCGCTGATGAGCTTTACCGCTATCGTAATACCGAGGGGGTGCTGGTTATCGATTACGCGGTGCCGCCGGAATTTGTCGGCGGCGGTTACGAGGTGTTGAACGCCTCCGGTCAGGTTATCGAAGTGGTGGCGGCGCAAAAATCCCCCGAGGAAATGGGAGTGGAGGAACAGGCGCCGACCATATCCCCCGAGGAACTCGAGGCGCAGGCCCGGCTGGACAGGTTTCTGAG
>JBFJMM010000011.1:0-19927 GCA_041633885.1 Porticoccaceae bacterium | reverse complement strand
TTTTTTCGCGGTAGCTTTCTTTGCGGCCATAAGAGAGTTCCCTTTTTCGTTACCTGAATGGTATGAAGTTAATGTCAGTTATTGTTGGAAATACACGCTGCCCGAGACAGGAATCGAAACGTGCAACTGCAACCAGCGCTATATATATAGCATCCCATCTGCTCAAGCAACCAGTTTCAGGAAAAAAATAGCCGTTCAGACTGAAAATTACCCTGTGTGTAGCGGCTGTGACGGTGGTTGCCTCAATTTGGTCGGGCGGTGGACAACGCCTTCAAGGGGTCGGTGTGCTGGGGTATAATGCGCTCCATTTTGCGGCGGCCGATCAGTTTTCCATGGTGCTCTGCGCTAAAAGGGCTGCGACGGTCTCCGCGCTATTTTTGATGGGGGAAACAGGTGGGAAGAACCCCACTGTAATTATTCGGTATTGCCGTACTTTAGGGGTCGGGCGCTGGTCCGGCACCAGTGCGGTGTTGGTTTGATCTGCACACTTGATGAGGTTAAGACAGTTTATGCCTATCTATGAGTATCGTTGTACCCATTGCCATCATTTTCTGGAGGCTATTCAGAAGGTCAGTGATGATCTGCTGGTGGAGTGCCCAGCCTGCGGGCAGGCGACTCTGAAGAAACAGTTGACCGCAGGTGCTTTTCGTCTGAGTGGCGGTGGCTGGTACGAAACCGATTTCAAAACCGGGGACAAAAAGCGCAACCTGGCCGGGGACACCGGCGCTGGCGCCGAGGGCAAAAAAAGTGCGGGTGAGTCCAGTGCAGGAGGTGCGGCGTCGGGGGCTGCGCCGGCGCCAGCACCCGCGGCCTCCAAAGCGGCGACCGAGAGCTGAGTCGCGGCACTACCTTTAAACACCTGGAACAGATGGCATATGCGCACCAACTATTGTGGAGATTTCAGTTCAGACGACATTCATCGCGATGTGGTGGTATGTGGCTGGGTGGATCGGCGCCGCGATCATGGCGGAGTTATTTTTATCGACCTGCGCGATCGGGAAGGGGTTGTTCAGGTCGTTTTTGACGCGGATAGTGGCGCGCATTTTGCGACCGCCGATCGGGTGCGTGGCGAGTATGTGGTGCGGATCAGGGGTCGCGTGCGGGCGCGTACGCCGCAGACGGTCAACGCGGATATGCGCACCGGCGAAATCGAAATCTACGGTACCGAGATAGATATTCTCAATACCGCCGAGACGCCGCCATTTCAGCTGGACGAACATATTCGCGTCGGTGAGGATGTGCGCCTGCGCCACCGTTATGTCGATTTGCGTCGCCTGGAAATGCAGCACAATCTGCGCTTTCGCGCGCGCGTGACCAGCGTCATCCGGCGCTATCTCGAAAGCGCTGACTTTATCGATATCGAAACCCCCATCCTGACCCGCGCTACTCCGGAGGGCGCTCGGGATTACCTGGTGCCGAGTCGTACCCACGGGGGCAAATTTTTTGCCTTGCCGCAGTCGCCGCAACTCTTCAAACAACTGCTGATGGTGTCAGGGTTCGATCGCTATTATCAGATCGCCCGCTGTTTTCGCGACGAAGATCTGCGCGCTGACCGGCAGCCCGAGTTTACGCAGATCGACATCGAAGCCTCGTTTGTGGACGAAGCGGCCATCATGGCGGTGACGGAAAACATGGTGCGCACTCTGTTTGCCGAGTTGCTAAATGTGCAGATGGAGGCGTTTCCACGTATCAGCTATGCCGAAGCCATGCTGCGCTACGGCAGCGACAAGCCCGATTTACGCATTCCCCTTGAGTTGGTCGAAGTTAAAGACCTGATGAAAGATGTTGAATTTAAAGTCTTTTCGGGGCCAGCTAACGACCCCGACGGGCGTGTGACTGCGTTGAAGGTTCCCGGCGGCAACAGCCTGTTGACCCGCAAAGCGATCGACGATTACACCAAATTTGTCGGCATTTATGGTGCCCGCGGGCTGGCGTATATAAAGGTGAACGATTGCGCAGACCTCGAGGACGGGCTGCAGTCGCCGATCATAAAATTCCTGCCGCTACCGGTACGCGAACAGTTGTTGCAGCGCTTACAGGCCCAGGATGGGGATCTGATTTTCTTTGGTGCCGACCAGGGGCATATTGTGAGCGAAGCGCTCGGTGCCCTGCGTTGCAAGCTGGGGGCGGATCTGAACTTGTACACGGTCCCATGGGCACCCCTGTGGGTCGTGGATTTTCCGATGTTTGAGCGCGGCGACGATGGTCGCTGGAACGCCTTGCATCACCCGTTTACCGCGCCGTCCTGTTCGGTCGAAGCGTTGCGGGCGGAACCGGGTGCCGCGTTGTCCCGGGCCTACGACATGGTGCTCAATGGCACGGAATTGGGGGGCGGATCCATTCGTATCCACGATCAGGCACTACAACGGGAGGTGTTCAACCTGTTGCAGATCGACGAAGAGCAGCAACGGGAAAAGTTTGGCTTTTTGCTGGACGCCCTCAAATACGGCTGCCCGCCCCACGGCGGACTCGCTTTTGGTCTTGATCGAATGGTGATGCTGATGGTTGGCGCGGAGTCTATTCGCGATGTCATTGCTTTTCCCAAAACCCAGAGCGCTCAGTGTCTGCTGACGGATGCTCCCGGCACGGTGGACAGCGCGCAATTGCGTGAGCTCCACATTCGGCTGCGGGAAACCCCCTGAATATCAGTGCCACGCGCCAGGGGAGGGTGAGAGACTATGGCTGGGCACAGCAAGTGGGCGAATATCAAGCACCGCAAGGCAGCCCAGGACGCGCAGCGTGGCAAGCAATTTACCAAGCTGATTCGCGAGCTGGTGGTGGCCGCCAAAACCGATGGGCCCGCGCCGGAGGATAACCCGCGTTTGCGCACCGCGGTGGATAAAGCCCTCGGCGCCAACATGAAACGGGACACCATAGACAAGGCGATTCAACGTGGCGCCGGTACTGTCGAGGGAGAGAACTACGAGCAGGTGACCTACGAGGGCTACGGCGCTGGTGGTGTCGCGGTGCTGGTGGAGTGTTTGACGGACAATCGCAACCGTACGGTATCCGATGTGCGCCACGCGTTCAGCAAGCACGGCGGCAATCTCGGCACAGACGGGTCCGTGGCCTATCTGTTCTCCCGTGTCGGCCAGATCTGTTTCCCCGCCGGTGGCGACGAGGACCGTATTTTCGCGGCGGCGATTGAGGCCGGTGCGGAAGACGTTGTCGTCAACGACGATCTTGCAATAGATGTGATCACTGCCTGGGAAGATTTTTCCACGGTGCGGGACAGGTTATCCGCCATCGGACTGCAGTTTGAGAATGCCGAGGTTGTCCAGCGCGCGACGATCTCCGTCCCCCTTGACCTGGAGAATGCAAAAACCATCGTCGCATTAGTCGACAGCCTCGAAGCGCTGGACGATGTACAGAATGTGTTTTCCAACGCCGACATTCCCGCTGCAATACTGGCGCAGTTATCCTGATCGAGGGGTGCGGCAAGTTGGCGGAGAATGGGCGTAGTGTGGATTACCAGGTCAACGGACCGCCAGTGGTGGGTTGGCGGCGCCGGTATGGGAATCTTTTCTGATAAATGCTTATCCCGCGGTCGGTGCAGCGCTTGACTGACGTGCCCACCATTGCAACACTGCCTTACCTTAGGCTCGCACGGGATGCCGATGTCGGTTGTGTTGGGGATAGATCCGGGTTCGCGCCGCACCGGTTTTGGGGTCATCGACGTGGCGGGCGCCTCGCTGCGCTACATTGCCAGCGGCATTATTCGCCTGCCTGAAAAAACTGCCCTGCCGGAGCGGCTGGGGATTATCTTCCAGGGGGTGACTGAGGTTATTGCCACCTACGCTCCGCAGCAAATGGCCGTCGAAGAGGTGTTCTTCGCCCGGGACCCGCGCGCCGCGTTGCGTCTCGGACAGGCCCGCGGTGCTGCAATCGTGGCCGGGGTGACTGGGGGCCTGGTTATTGCGGAGTACAGCGCGCGCACTGTCAAGCAGGCCGTCGTGGGCACCGGTGCCGCCGACAAGGAACAGATTCAGCATATGGTGATGCGGCTGCTTGGTTTGCCAGCTGCGCCCTCGGAGGATGCCGCCGACGCGCTTGCAGTGGCGATTTGTCATGCGCATTCCGTGGCGCAGGTCTCGGGTCAGGGCAATGGTAAGTTCGCGCGCGGTCGCAGGTCGTAGACAGCAGCCACACAGCACAGGAGCGTCACGTGATAGGCAGGATTTGCGGTACCCTTCTGGAAAAACAAGTGCCCACGCTGCTGGTGGACGTGCAGGGCGTCGCCTACGAAATTCAAGTTTCCCTGAATACGTTTTTTGAACTTCCCGACGAGGGACAACAGGTGCAGCTGGTCACTCATTTTGCAGTGCGTGAGGACGCTCAGGTGTTATTTGGTTTTAGTGCCGCTAATGAACGGCAACTGTTTCGCGCACTGATCAAGGTTAACGGTGTGGGACCCAAGTTGGCATTGGCGATTTTGTCCGGCGTCACCGTGTCGGATTTCGTGCGCTGCGTACAAACCAACGACAGCGCCGCACTGGTGCGCCTTCCGGGGGTCGGCAAGAAAACCGCGGAGCGGCTGTTGGTAGAGATGCGCGACCGGCTTGCGGACTGGGAGACGCCGCGCGCGGCTTTAAATCCCGATCGGCGGGTAGAGCCGGGACGCGCCCAGCTCGTACAGGATGCCGAGAGTGCCCTGCTGTCCCTCGGCTACAAGCCTCAGGAGGCGGCGCGTATGGTGAACGCGGCGCTACCGGAAGGCGAGGGGGTGCCGAGCAGCGAAACGCTGATCAGAATGGCGTTGAAAAGTGTAGTGAAAAAGTAACGTGCCCGCTATCCTAGTTCCGTCGAGTAGCCATAACCCGGTAAACGTGCAGCCACAATGATTGAAACAGACCGCCTGATAGCGCCCGACGCGAGTGAATCCGAGGAGCGATTTGATCGTGCCATCCGCCCCCTTTATCTGGCCGAGTATATCGGCCAGCAGGCGGTGCGCGAACAGATGGATATCTTTATCCGCGCCGCCCGTCAACGTAGCGAACCCCTCGATCACACCCTGATTTTTGGACCCCCGGGGCTGGGTAAAACCACCCTGGCGCAAATTATTGCCAATGAGATGCAGGTGAAATTCAAGTCGACCTCCGGACCGGTTCTGGAAAAAGCTGGCGATCTGGCGGCGTTGATGACTAACCTGGAGGCGGGTGACGTCCTGTTTATCGACGAAATCCATCGCCTAAGCCCGGTGGTGGAGGAAATTCTTTATCCGGCCATGGAAGACTACCAACTGGATATTATGATCGGCGAAGGTCCGGCGGCCCGCTCAATCAAGATCGACCTGCCACCGTTTACCCTGGTGGGTGCCACCACCCGCGCGGGTCTGCTGACCTCACCGCTACGGGACCGGTTTGGCATTGTTCAACGGCTCGAATTCTATTCGGTGGAGGAGCTGACGACGATTGTGACTCGTTCGGCCACTATTCTCGGCGTTGAAATTGAAGCGCGCGGGGCGCTGGAAATTGCCCGTCGCTCCCGTGGCACCCCACGGGTGGCCAATCGGTTGTTGCGGCGGGTGCGGGACTTTGCCGAGGTCGAGGGTAACGGCACCATTAGCGATAGCGTGGCGGATAACGCCCTCGACCGTCTCAAGGTGGATCGCTCCGGCTTCGATCAAATGGATCGACGTTTATTGCGTGCGGTTATCGACAAGTTTGATGGCGGGCCGGTGGGAGTCGACAGCCTGGCGGCGGCGCTGAGCGAGGAGCGCGGTACCGTGGAGGACGTGGTCGAACCCTATCTGATCCAGCAGGGATACCTGATGCGAACCCCCCGCGGGCGCATGGTGACGCGCCTGGCCTACGAGCACTTTGGTTTGCGGATGCCCGGTGAGGTGGTGCGCCAACAGGCGTTGCTGGACGCCACTAATACCGCGGACCCAAAAGGACGATGAGCGAATTTCGCCTGCCCATCCGGGTCTACATAGAAGATACCGATGCGCAGGGTATCGTCTACTACGTCAATTATCTCAAGTACATGGAGCGCGCCCGTTCCGAATGGTTGCGCAGCTTCGGGTTTGCGAGCCCGGCGTTTTGGGGCGACGATCTGATATTCGTCGTGCATTCTCTGTCAATAAACTATAAAAAATCTGCGCGTCTGGACGATCAGGTAGTAGCTACCGCGCGGGGAACGGAGTATGGTCGCGCCTATTTTGTGGTGGACCAGACGGTGTGTCGCGGCACGGAACTGATGTGCGATGCGCGGGTCAAGGTGGCGTGCGTTAACCGCGCCACCATGCGCCCGGTGGCAATGCCGACGGCGATGCTCCAAAGGGTGTTTATTAACGCCTAGCGCTCCAGGGGCGCAGGGTAAAATCGGTGGAGGAAAATCGTGACTGAACAGTTGTCGTTGTGGGAGCTGGTGGTCGGCGCCAGCCTGCCAGTGCAGATGGTGATGCTGTTATTGTTGGTCGCGTCGATCGTGTCCTGGGTCATGATTGTCCAGCGCGGCCTGTATTTGCGCACCGCGCGGGCGGGACTGCGCCGCTTTGAGAATACCTTCTGGTCCGGGGTTGATCTCAATGAACTCTACCGCGACGGTAGTGCGCGAGCGAAATCTAGTCACGTTATTGACGGGGTTGAAAACCTGTTTCGCTCTGGTTTTCGCGAATTTAATCGCTTGACACAACAGGGGAATGCAGACCCGGATGCGGTGATGGAAGGTACCGAGCGGGCGATGCGTGTCGCCCTGTCCCGGGAAGAGGAAAAGCTCCATGCGCACCTGCCATTCCTGGCCAGTGTCGCGTCGGTCAGTCCCTATGTCGGTCTGTTCGGCACCGTGTGGGGCATCATGCAATCGTTCCGCGGACTGGCCATGGTGCAACAGGCCACCCTGGCCACCGTCGCGCCTGGGATTTCCGAAGCCCTGATCGCTACCGCAATGGGATTGTTCGCGGCCATTCCCGCGGTGCTGGCCTATAACCGATACTCCGCTCACGCCGATGGCCTCTACAGTGCCTACGAAACCTTCGCGGAAGAATTTTCCAGTATTTTGCACCGCCGAGTGCACAGCGACTGAACACCATGAGTAGACGAAAGTTCAAGCGCAAGCTGGTTGCGGAAATCAATGTCGTTCCCTATATCGACGTGATGCTGGTGTTGCTGATTGTTTTTATGGTCACCGCACCGCTACTAATGCAGGGCGTGAAGGTTGATCTTCCACAGGCGCCAGCGGCGCCGCTCGAAGACAAGGACAAGGAGCCATTGATCGTATCGCTGATGGCGGACGGCACTTTTTTTATCGATCTGGGCAATGGCGAAAATGTCGAGGAGCCACTCGCGGCGATTATCGATAAAGTGGGCAAAGTCCTGCGCCAGAAACCGGAAACCCCCGTGCTGGTGTGGGGCGACAGAAACGTGGGTTACGGCAAAGTCGTGGAGCTGATGGCGCAACTGCAACATTCCGGAGCACCGAGTGTCGGTCTGGTAACCGATCCCTCGGGGCCGAGCCGCTAACGGGACTATGGGCGCTGGCGGTCCTATGGGTAAAATGTCCTCTTTCGGTACGGCGATTCTGTGCAGTGTGGCGCTGCACGGCGCGTTGCTGGTGTTGTTGATCTGGGGGTGGGTGCCCGAATACCGGCCCCGTGACGTGGCGCAGCCCCGCTATATTCAGGCGTCTCTTTTGGCGGATATCCCCAAGGCAAAGCCGGTTGCGAAACCGGTTGCCCAGCCATCCCCGCCGCCGCCCAAAGTCGATCGCCAGAAAGAACAGCAGCAAAAACAGCAGGAAGTGGCGCGCCAGGTGGAACAAAAACGCCAGCAGGACCAGCAACGCAAGCTGGCGGAGCAGAAGCGGCAGCAGGAGCAGAAGCGGCAAGCTGAGGCGCAGCGCAAACGGGAGGAAGAGGCGCTGCGCAAAGTGCGCGAAGCCGAACTGGCGCGCGCCATCAGTCAGGAGGAAGCAGTCTCCGAATCCCTGGACGATAGCGAGTTGGTGAGTACCTATGAGGCGTATATTCAGGAATTGATCGGTAGTTACTGGAGTCGCCCCCCGAGCGCGCGCAATGGCATGCAGGTCGAGTTGCAGATTCAGCTGGCGCCAACCGGGCAGGTGATCAGCGTGGCGGTGACCCGCTCCAGCGGCAATGGGGCGTTTGACCGGGCTGCTGAACAGGCGGTGTATAAGGTGGAGCGCTTCGAACGGTTACAGGAATTGGCCAGTACATCCCGTGCCACGTTTGAGCGACAATTTCGGCGTTTTAAACTGGTGTTCAGACCGGAAGACTTACGACAATGAGGTGCTGTGTGAGTAAAACGTTTTATGCGTGCTGGCTGTTTGCCACGGCGTTGTTTGCGCCTTGGGTCTTTGCGGAGCTGGCGATCGAAATTACCCGCGGCCTGGATAAACCCACCAATATTGCGGTGGTGCCCATGACGCTACGGGGTGGTGGCGCGCTGGGTGAAGACCTTGGCAACATCGTGTCCGCCGATCTCGATCGCAGTGGTCTGTTCAGAACGATGTCGAAAATCAATATGCTGTCCTATCCGGCGACCGCCACGGAAGTTTATTTCCGAGACTGGCGTATCGTTGGTATGGAATACGTGGTAGTCGGTGAGGTGGTGCGCGATTTCGACGGACGTCTCAAAGTCACCTTCAGCTTGCTGGAGGTCAACGGCGAGCGCATGCTGTTTACCCGGATGGTGCAGGGTTCGGAGCGGGAGTTGCGCGATATCGCGCATTTTATCAGCGATACGGTTTACGAGGCGATCACCGGCATCCCTGGCGCCTTTTCGACCCGTCTGGCCTATGTGACCGCGACCCAGGCCGCGAATCGGCAGATCACCTATCGACTGATGATTTCCGATGCGGACGGTGCCCGCGAGCGCCTGATGCTCGAGTCCCGGGAACCCCTGATGTCCCCCGCGTGGTCCCCGGACGGCCAGGAGCTGGTGTACGTGTCGTTTGAGACCCGACGTCCCGCGGTTTTTCGCCAGCGACTGGTGGATGCCCATCGCGAGCAGCTCACCAACTTTCGTGGGTTGAACGGCGCGCCTTCCTGGTCGCCGGATGGCCGTCGGCTGGCGTTGGTGCTGTCCAAGGATGGTAATCCTGAAATTTACCTGTTTGATCTGGTCACCCGGGAGTTTACGCGACTGACCCACCACTTTGCGATTGATACGGAACCGAGCTGGACCCCCGATGGCCGAGGGATTGTGTTTACGTCCGATCGCGGCGGTGCGCCGCAGATTTATCGCTTAACCATTGGCACCGGGGCCGTAGAACGATTAACCTTTGAGGGTTCCTACAATTCCCGCGGACAGGTGGCGCCGGATGGCAGGACGATGGTGATGGTGCACCGCCGCGATGGTCGCTACCTGATTGCCACTCAGGACCTGGTTAGCGGTAGAATGCGTACATTGACCGAGACGGCGCTGGACGAATCGCCGACGGTCGCCCCCAACGGGGCCATGCTGATCTATGCTACCAAGCAGGGCAGTAAAGGCGTGTTAGCGGCGGTATCGCTGGACAGCCGGGTGCGGTATATTTTGCCGTCCCGCCAGGGTGATGTTCGCGAACCGGCCTGGTCGCCCCTGCTAAAAACCTACAGCGGGCAGTAGTTATAGTGTTAAAACAACTATAGCGGGCGATGAAAGAATCAGGTAAAGTACGCCGTTTTTTCAAAACAACGCTCCAACTAAAAAGGGAGACCACAGGAGATAGAGATGATTAGTCACAATGTTAAATCTGGTTTGTTAGTTGCTTTACTGGCTGTGCTGGTCAGTGCTTGTTCCAGTACGTCCACAGAACCCCAGCCTGCCGCGAGCACCGGGGGCGTTGCTACTGGCGCAGTTTCCGACGATGGCCTGAGTGGATCGGTTTACGATGCGGGCGGTATCGACACCGTGTTTTACTTCGATTTCGACCAGGCCACGTTGCGAGCTGAAGCCAGAGCGGCACTGACTCTGCATGCAGAGCGTCTGCGCGCCAGACCGGTAAATATCCGCCTGGAAGGCCATGCCGACGAGCGCGGTACCCGTGAGTACAACATGGCTTTGGGCGAGCGTCGTGCTAACGCCGTACGCGAATTCCTGGCACTGCAAGGCGTAGACAGCAGCATGGTTGAAGTCGTCAGCTATGGTGAAGAGCGCCCGGCGGTAATGGAAAGCAACGACGGTGCATGGGCTCTGAATCGCCGCGTTGAACTGAAGTAAGTTACACCTGACGTAAGTTGAACAGGCGTGGTCGCTGTCCGAGTGGCGGCGGCCACGTTTTAAATCGACAGGATACAGCCATTGCGTAACCTGGTTATTATTCCGCTCTTTTCAGCTGCACTTGCAGTCGCAGCAGCGCCGGCACCTGTCACGGAACTGGGACGGCAGCATAATACCCCTGTACCAAACTCCAGCTACGGCACGACCGCGGCCGCACCTGCGCAGGCCATGGATACGTATAACCGGCTGCAAATTCTTGAAAACGAAGTGCGTCAGTTGCGCGGCATGCTCGAAGAGCAACAGCATCAGCTGCAACTGTTAAAGCAACGCCAGTCGGAAGATTACCTGGATCTTGACAGTCGCCTCAGTGGTGGCGGTGCTGGCACCGGTGGCCCGAAGGCGCAGATCGAGGGTGCCGCGGGGGATGGGGGTGCAGCGTTTTCTGACGATGCCGCCAGTGACGACGGGACTGAGACCGCGGGGTTACCCCCTGCACAGGCCAGTGACGCGGAGCAGCGGGCCTACGACGCGGCCTACAATCTGGTTAAGGAGCGGCAGATCGACAAGGCGGTAAGCGCCTTTAAGGGGCATATTGGTAACTATCCCAAGGGCCAGCATGTACCTAACTCCTACTATTGGCTGGGCGAGATTTACCTGCTGAGGAGCCAGTACGCCGATGCCAGCAGGGCTTTTTCCGTGGTGGTCGATCAATACCCCGAGCACCGCAAAGCGCCGGATGCGGCCTTCAAGCTAGGCAAGGTTTACCACTTGCAGGGCGATAAGGCCAGGGCAAAATCGATCCTCACCGGTATCGCCACCGGCAATAGCAATGCTGCCCGACTGGCGCAGGCGTATTTGCAGGAAAACTTTTAGTCTGCACGCCCGGGGCGTTAAATTCCGGTAAAATCAACGCTCCCCCTCCCCAGATGGATTGTCCATGGCGCAAGAGACGCTGCGGGTCACGGAAATTTTCTACTCCCTGCAAGGGGAAACCAGTACCTCGGGGCTACCCACGGTATTTGTGCGCCTAACCGGATGCCCACTACGCTGTACCTATTGCGACACCGCGTATGCGTTCTACGGTGGGGAAAAGGTGACGCTGGACGGGGTTCTGGAAACGGTAGCGAGTCACCGACCCCGTTACGTGACGGTGACCGGTGGTGAACCCCTCGCGCAGCCCACCTGTCTGGTGCTGCTAAGCGCATTATGCGATGCGGGCTACCGGGTGTCCCTGGAAACCAGCGGCGCGCTCGATGTGGCCGCTGTCGATCCGCGGGTGGCGGTGATTCTGGATATAAAAACCCCCGGTTCCGGGGAAGTGGGGCGCAACCTGTGGAGCAATATAGCGCTGCTGAAAGCACGGGACGAAGTGAAATTCGTGTTGTGCGATCGTCGCGATTACGACTGGGCGCGGATGAAACTGGACGAACTTGGACTGGCCGAAACGGATTGCGAAATTCTGTTCTCGCCCAGTCAGGGTCAATTGTCGCCGCGGGAACTCGCTGACTGGATTCTCGCCGACCACCTGCCGGTGCGTATGCAGTTGCAATTACACAAACAGCTGTGGGGTGATGTTGCGGGGCGCTGACGGGCGTCGCGACAGCTCTTCGCGTAGGGAAAAATACCGATTAGCGCGGTATAGACCGGACCGGGAGTTGGTATGCAGGCAAAAAAAGCAGTGGTGCTGATGTCGGGCGGTCTGGACTCGACAACCGTGTTGGCGATCGCCCGCGGCGAGGGCTATGCCTGCCACACATTGAGTTATAACTACGGCCAACGCCATCGCTCCGAACTGGTTGCCTCGCGGGCATTGAGTGCGGCGATGGGTGCCTGCGACCACAAGGAAGTATCTCTGGATCTGGGTGCTATTGGCGGCTCAGCTCTGACCGATACCAGCATTGCAGTGCCCGAGAGCGCCACCTCAGGGATTCCCGCCACTTATGTGCCCGCGCGCAACACGGTTTTCCTCGCCATTGCCCTTGGCTGGGCAGAGGTGCTCGATGCGCGGGATATTTTCATCGGCGTCAATGCGGTGGATTATTCGGGTTACCCGGATTGTCGGCCACAGTTTATTGCGGCCTTTGAACAGCTGGCCAATATCGCCACCAAGGCAGGCGTGGAGGGCCATCCGGTAAAAATTCACGCCCCGCTGATTGCTCTCACCAAGGGGGATATTATTCGCGCCGGTATTAGTCAGGGGGTGGACTACAGCGCGACCGTCTCCTGTTATCAGGCCAGCGCGGATGGATTGGCCAGCGGGCGCTGCGATAGCTGCCGTCTGCGACGTCAGGGCTTTCGCGATGCCAATGTTGATGACCCCACCCGTTACGTAAAGGGATTTATTCCTTGACCTTTTACGCCCCATACGTAACATATGCGCCTCTTCGGGGCCGTTAGCTCAGTTGGTAGAGCAGTTGGCTTTTAACCAATTGGTCGCTGGTTCGAATCCAGCACGGCCCACCATATCCCCAAGCCTCCCGCGCGGAGGCTTTTTTGTTGCCGACATTTGCACCCTCAGGCGGGGCTTTGAGGGGCGGCTTACTATGCTAATATGCCGTGCACGGTAGTTAAGTTCCAGCGTACTATGACACACACTGACGTACAACGTATCCCCGCGACTGATGGTGCCGACCTGCGCAAGATTGTCGAGCAACATCTCGATCGACTGCCCCGGCAGCAAGCCGATTCGCCACAGCAGGAGCAGTTTTATCGCGAGCGTATCAAGGCGCTGCTGATTGAGCGCGACGCGGTTATTGTCGCTCACTATTACACGGACCCGGCCATTCAAAGCCTCGCCGAAGAAAGTGGTGGCATCGTTTCTGATTCCCTGGAAATGGCGCGCTTTGGTAAACAGCATAGCGCGGCGACCCTGATGGTTGCGGGTGTCAAATTTATGGGCGAAACGGCGAAGATTCTGACGCCGGAGAAAACCGTGCTGATGCCAACCCTCGAAGCAACCTGTTCACTTGATATTGGCTGCCCGGTAGAGGCGTTTTCCGCTTTCTGCGACCAGCATCCGGAGCGCACGGTGGTGGTGTACGCAAATACTTCGGCAGCGGTCAAGGCCCGAGCGGACTGGGTGGTGACATCGAGTATTGCCCTCGACGTGGTGGATTATCTGGACAGTCGTGGTGAAAAAATACTGTGGGCGCCGGACAGGCATCTCGGTAATTATGTGCAGAAAAAGACCGGTGCAGATATGCTGTTGTGGGATGGCAGTTGTATTGTGCACGAAGAATTTAAGGCGCGGGCGCTGCTCGATTTGCGACAGGTGTATCCCGATGCAGCGATTCTCGTGCACCCCGAGTCACCGGATAATGTGGTGGCCCTGGCTGACGCGGTGGGTTCCACGTCCCAGTTGATTCAGGCCGCCCGCGACCTGCCCAATCAACGAATCATTGTTGCCACCGATGCTGGCATTTTTTACAAAATGCAGCAACAGGCGCCCCATAAAGAGCTCATTATTGCGCCAACCGCGGGTCATGGCGCGACCTGCCGCAGTTGCGGCAATTGCCCGTGGATGGCGATGAATCATCTGCAAAACCTGCTCAGCTCCCTTGAGGAGGGTAGCAACGAAATTGTGGTTGATCCGGGTCTTGGCGCGCGCGCGATGGTGCCATTGGCGCGCATGTTGAAGTTCCGCGAGGAACAGCTCGCGCAGCGACTCGATTGACCCCGCGGCGACGGGCTGCACGTAAAAATTAGCACGCCATAGAGGAGAAGAATAATTTCCGTGGCCTATAAGACGCTTACCTACGACGTCACAAATGGCATCGGCGTATTGACGCTGAATATGCCCGCGCGGCGCAATGTTCTCGATCTGGTGATGCGTCTGGAAATTCAGGAAGTGCTACTTAATATTCGCGAAAAAAGCGATATCCGGGCACTGGTGCTGACCGGCGCGGGCGGCGCCTTTTGTGCTGGTGGCGATTTGAAATCGTTACAGGACACACCGCGTGGCGCAGCACGGCGAGAACGGGTGCGGCGCACCCACATCTGGATCGAAGAACTGGTTAATCTCGAAGTGCCGGTCATTGCCGCCGTGGATGGTGTGGCCTTCGGCGGCGGATTCAGCCTGGTGTTGGCGGCGGATTTTGTGTTTTGTACACCGCGGGCGCAATTTTGCGCCGTGTTTCTGCGCGCCGGTCTGATTCCCGACCTGGGATGCCTGTACTTGCTGCCGCGCCTGGTGGGATTACAGAAAGCCAAGGATTTATGCCTGACGGCCAGAATTGTCCAGCCGGAGGAAATGCGACAGCTTGGGTTGGTGCACGAAATCGTCGCCAGTGGTTCGGTGGTGGCGGCGGCAATGAAATTTGCCGAGCGTTTTCTGGATGCTTCCGGCCTGGCTCTGGGTATGACCAAAACCATCCTCAATCGGTCTCTGCAAAGTGACCACCACACAATTTCCGAGTTAGAATCCTCTGGCCAGGCGCTGTGCGTCGACAGCGACAACTTTCGCGTGGCCATGGAGCGTTTTTTAAGCAAAAAATCCCCGTTGTTCAACTGGGAAAAATACCAGAACTAACCGACCGCGAGCCGTCACTATGTCCAGTATTCTGTGTGAGCCTTTCACGCTGCCCTGTGGGGTAACGATCAAAAATCGCCTCTGCAAGGCGCCCATGACCGAGGGGCTGGCGGATCGCTGGGACCGCCCTACGCCCGCGTTGTGTCGTCTCTACGAGCGCTGGGCCAGGGGCGGCAGCGGTCTGCTGATCACCGGTAACGTGATGGTCGATCACCGCTTTCTGGAGCGTCCGGGCAATGTGGTTATAGAAAACGAGGACGCGCTCGACCGGTTACAGGGCTGGGCCGCGGCCGGGGTGCAAAACGGCACGCAGATGTGGATGCAGATCAGTCATCCCGGTCGCCAGTCGCCCGCCTATATCAGTCGTACCCCGCTGGCGCCCTCGGCGGTCAAGGTGAACATGCTGTGGGTACACGGCACGCCACGCCCGCTGCTCGAAGCGGAAATCTTCGGCATTATCGAACGCTTTGCACGGGTCGCGGGGATCGCCAAAAAGGCGGGGTTTACCGGCGTGCAATTGCATGGCGCCCACGGTTATCTGATCAGCGAATTCCTGTCGCCACTGGCTAATCGGCGCACCGATCAGTGGGGTGGAACGCTGGAAAATCGCGCGCGCTTCCTGCTGGAAAGTGTGAGGGCGGTGCGCGCCGTGGTGGGTCCGGAGTTTCCTGTCAGTGTCAAACTGAACTCCTCGGATTTTCAAAAGGGCGCATTTTCGGAAGAGGATTCCCGGACAGTTATTCAGTGGCTGGAGAAGGAAGGCATAGACCTCATCGAATTGTCGGGCGGCACCTATGAACAATTGGCGCTGCTGGATGAAAGCGGTAACACCACGGAGACCGGGGAGCAATTGATGTCCGCCGCTTCCGCCCGGCGCGAAGCCTATTTCGCCGATATGGCGCAAAAAATTCGCAAGGTCTCGTCGGTGCCGCTGATGGTCTCAGGAGGTTTTCGTACCCTGCGGGGGATGGAAGAAGCGGTTGCCAATGGCGTCACCGATTTGATTGGCCTGGGGCGGCCGCTATCGTCCGAGCCGGAGTTGCCTGCACAAATATTGGCCGGCAACTTTGCGCAGGCGCGCATCTCCAGTGTGGACCTGGCTCTGGGTAAGAAATGGTTTGCTCCCAGTAGTGAAAACCGCCGTATTCGTCATCTCAACAGCTTCGCCGATGTGGGCTGGCACTGTGTACAGATCGAGCGCATGGGCGACGGCAAAGATATCAACTGGGGCATGAGTCCGCTGGTCGGTATGGTAAAGTTTTTTGGTGGTGGTTTTGTAAAGCAAATTCGTCGTCGCCATAAGTAAACGGTGGCACTCGGCGGGTGTAAGCCGCGCCTGGCTCAGACCCTGTTCGACCCTCAGCTGACGAAACGCACTTCCTCGTCTATGGGCGCGCGGGGTACGCGGGTTTTGTTGGCCGGCACACTGGTGTCTTCGTAGCCAAAAGAGATGGCCATTAACAGGCCCAGCGCGGCGTCCACCTGGAAGTGTTCGCGCACCACATTCGGGTAGCGGCTGATGCTGACCTGGGCGCAGGAACCGATGCCGTAGGCGGTCAGGGCCAGCATCAGGGTTTGCGCGTACATACCGACGTCCAGGGCAACTGTCTCGCCAAAGTGCTTTGGCATAAAGATAAACGCCGCGTGGGGGGCATCGAAAAACTCATAGTTGCGCAACGCGGCGCGAGCGCGCCCCTCTTTGTCGCCCCGGGCGATGTTCATATTGCCATACAGTTCCACGGCGGTTTCGATCTGCCGTTTGCGCATAATCCCTTCAAACTGCTCGGTACGGGCGAAATCCAGTGTTGGTTGCTCCCCGGAAACAACGGTGTTCACCAGCTTGTCGCGCAGACTGCGCAGGGTTGTGCCGGAGCCAACAATGACGTGCCAGGGTTGCACATTGCAGTTTGATGGCGCCTGCTGGGCGAGGGTAAATATCTCGCGCAGGGTGTCGCCGGGTACCGACTCCGGCAAGAAACCGCGCACGGAGCGCCGCCGTGCGATCGCATCCGCCAGGCTACAGGTTTTGGCGGCGGCCGAGTCGGGGACGAGGGCGTCGCTGGGCTGGACATTCATCATGGCTACTCAGATGCGTATTGGGTAGTCGCCGATTGTACCGGGTTGGCCGGTTATCAACAAAACCCGCTTTACAAAAATGCTACAATTCCGCCTCTTTTTGTAACGTTGGCGGCGCTGGGGGTGAGAAATGGCGGGTTTGTATTTTGAGGACTTTGAAGAAGGGCGGGTATTTGACCACGAGGTGCGGCGCACCGTCACCGAATACGACAATATGATGTTCAGCTGCATGACCATGAACACCCAGCCGCTACATATCGACGCGGAGTTCGCCAGGAAAAGTATTTACGGCCAACCGCTGGTGAACAGCATGTTTACCCTTGCCCTGGTGGTCGGTATCCAGGTTACCGAGTTAACCCTCGGAACCACGCTGGGTAACCTGGGAATGACGGATATCGCGTTTCCGCGCCCGGTATTTCACGGCGATACCATTCGCGCCCGTACCACGGTGCTGGATAAACGTATCAGCAAGTCCCGCAACGATTCGGGTATCGTCAATTTTCTGCACGAAGGGTTTAATCAACGGGACGAGCTGGTGGCCACGGTTAAGCGCACCGCCCTGATGGCGGTCCGCCCCAACGCCTGACGTATGTCAAAGCCACGGAGAGTGGCGACAATAGAGATAGTGGCAACAATAGAGGTGCGTACATGAGATCAATGCTGTTTTTGCCAGCGGATAGCGAAAAGAAAATTGCAAAGGGTGCCGGTACCAATGCGGACGGGCTGATTCTCGACCTGGAAGATTCGGTGGCGCTGGGGCGCAAGGTTGCGGGACGTCAGCTGGCGCGGGAATACCTCGACGCCCATCCGCCTGGTGCGCGCGACAAGAAATTAATGGTGCGTATCAATCCCCTGGACGGCAATATGACCCTCGACGATCTCACAGCGGTGGTTGGCGGGGCTCCTGATTACCTGTTGTTGCCCAAGTATCGTACCCGCGAGGACGTGATACGCCTCGACCATTATGTGAGTGCACTGGAGGTGCGCGACGGTGTGTCCCCCGGGCATATCCAGTTTTTGGTGATTGGCACGGAAACCGGACAGGCGTTGTTTAATTTGGGTGGGCTGACCGATTGCAGTAAACGACTGGCCTACGTCAGCTGGGGGGAGTTTGACTTGTCCGCCGATGTGGGCGCGGAAACCCACCTGTTGCCGGATGGCAGGTGGGACGACCTGTTTCGCACGGCGCGCAGCCTGTGCCTGGCGGCGGCCGCGTCGGCTGGCATCGAACCCTGCAACACGGTATTTACTGATTTTAAGGACGACGCAGGGTTGCGCAACGCCAGCGTCGATGCCCGCAGGGCGGGATTTACCTGCATGATGGCGATTCACCCCAACCAGGTGGATATTATCAATGAAGCGTTTTCCATCAGCGCGGAACAGTTGACCTGGTCGCAGCGCGTGGTCGCCGCGTTCGACGCCAACCCCGAGCTTGGGGTTGTTGGTCTGGACGGTATCATGCTGGACAAACCCCACTACACCCAGGCGCAACGTATTATTGCTCGGGCGCGGGCATACACTTAAACGCGGCGTCGGTGAGCAGTTAATTGAGCCGTTTGCGCAATTCGGTTTTTAACACTTTGCCATAGTTATTTTTCGGTAGTTCCGCCACCAGATGATATTCCCTGGGGCGCTTGAAGCGGGCCATGTGAGCGAGACAGAATTGGTCGAGCGCGGTGGTGAGCGCGGCGCGATCCGGCGACTCGGTGGGCCGTTTACAAACCACAAACGCGATAATTTCTTCGCCCCATTCGGGATGGGGTCTGCCAATCACCGATACCTCCGCCACAGCGGGATGCTGGAGCAGTACTTCCTCGACTTCACGGGGATAGATGTTGGTGCCACCACTGATAATCAGGTCCTTGCTGCGATCCTTGAGGGTCAGGTAACCCTGTTCGTCAAACGTGCCCATATCTCCGGTGTACAACCAGCCGTCGACAATGGTGCTGGCTGTGGCCTCGGGGTTTTGCCAGTAACCAAGCATGACCGTGTCGCCTTTCACCAGAATTTCGCCGACTTCTCCGGGAGGCAGGGCATTGCCATCCGTATCGACAATACGCACCTGCACCGCAGTCTGCGCAGTGCCCACGGATGCCAGAATAGCGTCCGTGGCCGGTCCGGCGGGCCCGCCGTGGTCTTTTTTCGGCAGGGAAGTGATCGTCATGGGGGATTCCCCCTGGCCGTAGATTTGCACAAACTTGTTGCCGAATGTGGCCATGGCGGCTTTGATATCCGCCACGTACATGGGGCCACCGCCGTAGATAACCGCGTGCAAATTAGCAATCCCGCTCCCCGCCGGGGATGGCGCATCCACCATGCGTTTGACCATGGTTGGCGCGGCGAACATGGAGACGTTCGGGTAGTGCTGTAGCAGCGCAAATATTTCCTGCGGGTCGAAGCTCGCGCTGTCGCAAACCGCCTGTCGAGCGGCCACCGCCACAAATGGGAAGGCGTATAGACCGGAACCGTGGGACATGGGAGCTGCGTGCAGCAGGGTATGGTCCGCCGCTATTGAATCGACCCCGGCGAAGTAACTTAAGGTCATGGTCAACAGGTTGCGGTGGCTGAGCATGGCGCCTTTTGGTTTGCCGGTGGTGCCACTGGTGTAAAACAGCCACGCGAGATGCTCCGGGGCTGTGTCCTGCAAGGGCAGCGTCGGTCCGTTTCGCACCTGCCGATATTCGCTGGAATCTATGGTAATAATGGATTCGAGGGTGGCTATGCGGCCAGGCAACGGTGCGAGCAGAGCGCTAAAACCATGGTTTGCATCCCCAGTACCGGCGGACGCTGTGGCTGCGCCGCGCGCATCTCCTGAACTAAAGACATGACGGGCGCCGCTGTTGTCGAGAATATAGGCCCATTCTTCCGGGTGCAGTTTGGCGTTGATAGGTACCGCGGCGAGACCGGCGTGCAAAATGCCGAACAGTATCTCGATATATTCGGGACAGTTTTTCAAAATGATGCCGATGCGATCTCCCGGCCGACAACCCAGTGTATGGCGCAGGTGGTTGGCAATCGACGCGACGCGACGGTGCAGGGTGCGATAGTCGCAATAGGGCTGTGATCCCCGCGCCAGCGCGGGTAGCGCGGGGTATTTGCAGGCCGCTTTTTCCAGTAGTGAGGCAATATTCATGGTGGCTGTGAACCCATGTCCAGGCTG
>JBFJMM010000010.1:0-20501 GCA_041633885.1 Porticoccaceae bacterium | reverse complement strand
GTTGTTGTTCTGCAGAAACTCGGTCAGGGTACAACCTTCCAGGAGCTCCATCATAATGTACGGGCTGTCGTCAATTTTGCCCACATCGTAAACAGTGACAATATTGGGGTGGGTGAGGGCGCCCGCCGCCTTGGCTTCCTTCAGGAACCGGTTGAGATATTCCTGATCCACCAGGTTATCTTTTTTTAGAAGCTTCAATGCCGCAGAACGATTAATTTCCGGATCGTGGGTGCGATAAACGTCCGCCATCGCACCGGATCCTATAAAATCGACGATTTCATAGCGACCAACCCGCGTTCCAATTTTTTCCATTGTTTAAATATCCCTGTATAGCGTTATAACAAAAATACCCGTGGTGGCACGGATGTTACGGCAGTACGCGCACCTTTAACTACCGCCTGTTTTACACCGCCCACAGCAGGGCCACCACCGCCAGAGCGATCACAACGACGCTCGCGACCAGGGCGATTTTGCCCCGGTGCGCCGCGAGTAAACCAGCTTGCCGCGTGTCGAATACCGGCGCGGTTTGTACAATGGTCATATCTGCTCCGGGCAGCGGGCCTGAAGAAGTGGCAGTACGCTCCGGGGGCCCGCTGGCATCCTGGTCCCTGTGCGCCGCATCCCGCGGGGCGACGACGATTAACACCGTGATATTGTCCCGCCCACCCGCATCGAGCGCGGCCTGCATCAACGCCGCTACCTGCTGGTCGGGCGCGCCGGATCGCGCCAGTATGGCGGCGAGTTGTGCCCGACTCAGTTCGTCATTCAGTCCATCACTGCACAACAAGATACGTTCCCCGGGGGCCAGGGTGCCCGACACGCTGTCGACTTTAAGGCCTTCTGTGGCGGTGATGCCGATACACTGGGTTATGACATTGCGTTTGGGGTGGTGCAACGCCTCTTCCGCGGTAATCGCCCCCTTGTCGATTAAGGCTTCCACGTAAGAGTGGTCGCGGGTCAATAATGTCAGGTCGCCGTTGAACAGGTAGGCCCTACTGTCACCGACCCAGGCAATTTGATAAGCCATGTCCTGCAACGCTACAGCGACGATGGTCGAACCCATATTGGACACGCCATTGCGCTCCGCGATGGCGGTGAGTACCGCCGTATGGGCGGCCTGTATTGCCCCCACCAAATCGCCGGTACGCTGGAACGTGTCCGCGGTCACCTGGCTGGTGATGGCGCTGGCCAGCTCGCCGTCGGTATGACCACCGACACCGTCTGCCACTAACCACAGCCCCGTATCCGGGTCCGCGTGATAGCAGTCTTCGTTATATTCCCGAACGCGTCCGCGATGGGTGTCCGCCGCAAATATTATCATTGGTTAGCGCTGCACTCCCTGCGTGTCGCTGGATAAGTTACCGGTTTTGACGAGCAAAATCCACCAGCATGTGGGGTCCGGCTCGCTGGGGTTGGTGCGCACAAAAAAAAGGCCGCTGAACGGGCGGCCGGTTTGTATTGGTTGCGGGGCGGGTTGTCAGCGTTGGCCAATGGGCACAAAGTCGCGCGCCTGGTAACCGCTATACAGTTGCCGGGGACGCCCGATGCGATAAGGATTGCTGATCATTTCATTCCAGTGGGCAATCCAGCCGACGGTGCGGCCGGTGGCGAATATCACGGTAAACATTTCCGTGGGTATGCCAATCGCTTTCATAATAATGCCGGAATAAAAATCCACATTGGGATACAGTTTTTTTGACACAAAATAATCGTCCTGCAGGGTGATTTCCTCGAGGCGCTTGGCAATCGCCAGTAACGGATCGTTAATCCCTAGTTCCGCCAGCACATCGTCGCAGGTTTGCTTCATCACGGTTGCCCGCGGGTCAAAGTTTTTATACACCCGGTGTCCAAAGCCCATCAGTCGATAGGCGTCGTCCTTATCCTTGGCGCGGGCAATAAACTTGTCGATATGCTTCACGTCGCCAATTTCCTGCAACATCTCAAGTACCGCCTGATTGGCGCCGCCGTGGGCTGGTCCCCACAGCGCCGCGATGCCGGCCGCGATGCAGGAGAACGGGTTGGCGCCGGAAGAGCCCGCCATGCGCACGGTGGAGGTGGAGGCGTTTTGCTCGTGGTCGGCATGTAACAGGAAAATTTTGTCCATGGCTTTCGCCAGTACCGGATTCACCGGTTTGTTGTCGCAGGGCGTACCAAACATCATGTGCAAAAAGTTTTCCGCGTAACCGAGGCTGTTATCCGGGTACATGTAGGGTTGCCCGACAAAATGTTTGTGGCACATGGCAGCCAGAGTGGGCATTTTGGCAATCAGACGGTGCGCGGTAATCATGCGATGGGTGGCGTTATTGATATCCATGGAATCGTGATAGAACGACGACATGGCACCCACCACGCCGCACATAATTGCCATGGGGTGGGCGTCGTAACGGAAGCCCGACATGAATTGTTCGATGGAGCGATTCACCATGGTGTGTTCGCGCACGATCTTTTCAAATTCATTTTTTTGTGCAGTGCTGGGCAGTTCGCCGTTAAGCAACAGGTACGCCACTTCCAAGTAATCTGAGTGGTCGGCGAGTTGTTCTATGGGGTAGCCGCGATGCAGTAGAATACCCTGGTCGCCATCGATGTAAGTGATTTTCGAATCGCATGCGGCGGTGGCCGCGAAACCGGGGTCGTAGGTGAAATATCCTTCACCGGTTAGCCCGCTCACTTCGATAACGTCCTGCCCCAGGGTGCCGGAATACATGGGCAGTTCAATCGGGAGGTCGCGCCCCGGTATGTTGAGTGTCGCTTTTCTGTCGGTCACTACATTCTCCTGGCTCTTGCTGTCCACCATCGGTGGCCGTGGCTACTATTCACTATAAGGGTTTTGATAACGCTGAAGTTACAAATACAGAGGCCGCAGACTATAGCTCGACGGGCGTGTTTGTCAATTTTTTGCCGGTTAAAGAATTCCCTGACCGCGGACAGGGCGCGAGGCGCTGCGTTTGGCAGCGATGCACGGGGCGAAGGTGTCAGCGCACGTATATGGTGCGTTGCCGATGGTGCGAAAGGTCCTGGCTGAAAGCGCGAATTCCCCGCGGATCGAGTGTTTCAACCGGGGTCGATGAATTGTATTTGATAATTAATACACCTATAATGCTGGCCGTTCAAATCCGCAGTTCCGATGCCGGCGTGCCCGGATATTTTCAGCAATCGGACAACGTAATTTGCTGCTAAAACAGGGTCTAGAGGTATCGCTCACCGTGAACAAAAAACGGCCTGTTAATCTGGATATCGGCACCTTTCGACTACCGATTACCGCCTACGTATCTATCCTGCATCGCGTCTCCGGGGTGGCCCTGTTGGCCGTTACCGGACTGCTGTTGTGGATGCTTGATGTCAGTCTTTCCTCCGCAGAAGGTTTCGCGTCCATTGGCGCGGGTCTCGCCAACCCCTGGTTGCAGTTGCTGCTGTGGGGCATGCTGGCGGCGGTGGCCTATCATCTGGTGGCGGGTATTCGCCATATGATTATGGATTTCGGTGTGGGCGAAAGTCTCGAAGGCGGGGTGCTCGGCGCACGCCTGGTGCTGGTGGCTGCCGGGTTGCTGATCCTGTTGACGGGAGTGTGGATATGGCTGTAACCAATGTCACCAGTTTCGGTCGTAGTGGCCTGGCCGACTGGCTGGTGCAGCGTATCAGTGGTGTCATCATCACTATTTATCTGGTCTTTATCGTCGCTTACCTGATTGCGCACCCGGGGCTTACCCATGGGGAGTGGGTGGAGTTGCATCGTTGTTTCTGGGTGCGTCTGCTCAGCGTCATGACCATCCTGTCCTTCGCCGCTCACGCCTGGATTGGCATGTGGGCGGTACTGACTGATTACGTCACGGTACGTCTGCTTGGTCCGAAGGCCACTGCGCTGCGTATCTTTCTCCAATTTGGCGTGATTGCCGTCATCATTACCTACGTGGGTTGGGCCGTAGATATTCTCTGGGGGATCTGAAGTCATGGCGAATATGCGAACCATCACGTTCGATGGGGTAATAGTCGGCGGTGGTGGCGCGGGGATGCGTGCTGCGTTGCAATTGGCGCAGTCCGGTTACAAGACCGCGGTGATTTCCAAGGTTTTCCCGACGCGCTCGCATACCGTGTCGGCCCAGGGTGGCATTACCTGTGCCATCGCCAGTAGTGATCCCCAGGATCAGTGGCAGTGGCACATGTACGACACGGTCAAGGGTTCCGATTACATCGGTGACCAGGAAGCGATTGAGTACATGTGTTCAGTCGGCCCCGAAGCGGTGTTTGAGCTGGAACACATGGGGTTGCCGTTTTCACGTACCGAGGAGGGTCGCATTTATCAGCGGCCGTTCGGTGGACAGTCCAAGGATTTTGGCCGCGGTGGTCAGGCCGCGCGCACCTGCGCCGCAGCGGATCGCACCGGTCATGCACTGTTGCACACCCTGTATCAAAGCAATCTGAAAAATAAAACGGTTTTCCTCAACGAATGGTTTGCCGTCGACCTGGTAAAAAATCAGGACGACGCGGTGGTGGGGGTTATTGCCATCAACATCGAAACCGGGGAAACCGTGTATGTGAAGTCCCGGGCGACGGTGCTGGCAACTGGCGGCGCGGGACGTATATATGCTTCGACCACAAACGCGCATATCAATACCGGCGACGGGGTCGGTATGGCCCTGCGCGCGGGTTACCCGGTGCAGGACATAGAAATGTGGCAATTCCACCCGACCGGTATCGCTGGCGCCGGGGTGCTGGTGACCGAGGGTTGTCGCGGCGAGGGCGGTTATTTGATCAACAAGGATGGCGAGCGATTTATGGAGCGTTACGCGCCCAACGCCAAGGATCTTGCCGGGCGCGATGTGGTGGCGCGCTCCATGGTGCTCGAAATTCTGGCCGGGCGCGGCTGTGGCCCGGATGGCGATCATGTGTTGCTGAAACTCGATCACCTCGGCGAAGAAGTGCTGCAAAGTCGGCTGCCGGGTATCTGTGAACTCTCCAAAACATTCGCCCACGTGGACCCGGTGCACGACCCGGTACCCGTGGTGCCTACCTGTCATTACATGATGGGGGGCATTCCGACCAATATTCATGGGCAGGCGCTAACCCGCGGGGCCAATGGCGAGGACCAGGTCATTGACGGGTTTTTTGCCTGCGGTGAGGTGGCCTGTGTGTCCGTGCACGGCGCGAATCGTCTGGGCGGCAATTCATTGCTGGATCTGGTGGTGTTTGGCCGCTCTTCCGGGCTGTTTATCGAAAAATCGTTGCGCGAGGGTGTGGAAATACGCGATGCGTCCGATACAGACATAGAGCAGGCCATGAGCGGGCTGAATCGCATCAACGGGAATCGTGAGGGCGAAGGGACGGCCGAGCTGCGCAAAGAGTTACAGACAGTTATGCAAAACCACTTCGGGGTTTTCCGACGGGGGGATTATATGCGCGAAGGGGTGGCCAAGCTTGCCGCGCTGCGTCCGCGTATCGAAAGCGTGCGCCTCGACGATCAGAGTATGGCCTTTAATACGGCGCGCATAGAGGCGCTGGAGTTACAGAATCTGTTTGCGGTGGCCGAGGCCACCGCAATCGCGGCGGAAGCGCGCACGGAAAGCCGCGGCGCCCATGCGCGGGAAGATTTTACGGAACGGGACGACGAAAACTGGTTGTGCCATTCTTTATACCTGCCACACAGCAGGGAAGTTGCGAAACGCGCGGTGAACTTCGCGCCGAAAACCCGCGATGCGTTTGCGCCCACGGAGCGCAAGTATTAGATTTGCGAGTACTACCGCTGTACTGGAAGCCACCTGTCAGGGGCTGTCTTTGGTTTGGAAAATTTAGTTGGGGAATGATTGCGTTATGTTGACGGTCAGTGTCTATCGCTATAACCCGGAAACGGACCAGGCGCCATACATGCAGGATTTTCAAGTGGATACCGGCGGCAAGGATTTGATGGTTCTGGACGTTATGGAACTGCTCAAAGCCGAGGATTCCACTCTGGTTTTTCGACGTTCCTGTCGCGAGGGCGTGTGCGGGTCGGACGGTTTGAATATCAATGGCAAGAATGGCCTGGCGTGTGTCACCCCGTTATCCGAATGTGTGCGTAAAAATAAGCTGGTGCTGCGTCCGCTGCCTGGTCTGCCAGTCATTCGCGATCTGGTCGTCGATATGGAACAGTTTTATACGCAATACGAAAAGATTCAGCCCTATCTGCTCAACGATTCGCCACCACCCGCCATTGAACGACTACAGTCGCCCGAGGAACGGGCCAGGCTCGACGGATTATACGAATGTATCCTGTGCGCCTGCTGTTCCAGCAGTTGCCCGTCTTTCTGGTGGAATCCGGACAAATTTATCGGCCCGGCCGGATTGCTGCAAGCCTATCGGTTTTTGGCGGACAGTCGCGACACCGCCACCGAAGAACGCTTGAGTAAGCTCGACGATCCATTCAGTGTATTTCGTTGTCACGGGATTCAAAATTGTGTGGCGGTGTGTCCAAAGGGACTGAACCCGACCCGGGCGATTGGGCATATTCGTACTATGCTGTTACGTAGCGGCACCTGATTTGTGGCGCCGGGCTTGGCCTCGCGCTTACATTAACCAAGATCGCATACTGTTATCGTCGACCATCAGGCAGGGATAATCGATGCAACACAGCATCATGGAGCATTTTTTACGCACTTCCCATCTGTCCGGAGGGAATGCGGCCTATATTGAAGGCCTGTACGAAACCTATCTGCATAACCCCAAAAATCTGCCGGAGCAGTGGCGTACCTTTTTCGATTCGTTGCCGCGGATCAATGGGGGCGCGGCGCCGGATGTGTCCCACGATACGATTCAGGCCCACTTCGAACTACTGGGGCGCAAACGCTCGCGTCCGATTCCCGCGCCGGGTTCCGGCGGGGTCAATATTGAGCACGAGCGTAAACAAATTCGCGTGGTACAACTGATCAGCTCGTACCGCTTTCGCGGCCACCAGCTGGCGAAGCTGGATCCGCTGGGAATTATGGAGCGCGAAGACGTTCCCGATTTGCATTTGAACTACCACGGCTTAACCGACGCGGATCTGGATACCACGTTTCAAACCGGGTCGGTATATATCGGCAGGGACGAAGCGACATTGCGGGAGATTGTCAATGCGCTGCAGGCGACATACTGTGGGACTCTCGGCCCGGAATTTATGCACATAACATCGCTGGCTGAAAAGCAGTGGTTGCAACAACGTTTTGAAAGTGTTTTATCGCGCCCGGACTACGACCCGGGCGTGTGTATTCAGTTACTGGAACGGCTGACCGCGGCCGAAGGCCTGGAGAAACACCTCGACTCGAAATACCCCGGCACCAAGCGTTTTGGCCTGGAGGGTGGGGAAAGTTTGATTCCGATGGTGGACGCGCTGATTAATCGTGCCGGGGAATACGGGGCAAAAGAAATCGTTATCGGCATGGCGCACCGGGGCCGCCTCAATGTGCTGGTCAATGTGCTGGGTAAAAATCCGGCTGAGATGTTCGGGGAGTTCGAGGGTAAAAAAATTATTAATACCTCTGGCGATGTTAAATATCACCAGGGCTTTTCTTCTAATGTGATGACCCCCGGTGGGGAAGTGCATCTGGCGATGAGCTTTAACCCTTCCCATCTTGAAATCGTGTCGCCGGTGGTTGAAGGTTCCGCGCGCGCCCGGCAGGAGCGGCGACTGGACAACGAAGGGACGCAGGTGGTGCCCATTCTGATCCACGGCGACGCCGCCTTTGCCGGCCAGGGCGTGGTGATGGAAACCTTCCAGATGTCGCAGACCCGGGCCTACAAGACCGGTGGTTCCATTCACGTCGTGATAAACAATCAGGTCGGATTTACCACCCATCGGCGGGAAGATGTACGCTCCACCGAGTATTGCACAGATATCGCGAAAATGGTTCAGGCGCCTATTTTGCACGTCAATGGTGATGATCCCGAAGCGGTGATGTTCGCCACCCTGGTGGCGATGGACTATCGCTATCAGTTTAAAAAAGATGTGGTCATTGATCTGGTCGGCTATCGCCGCCGTGGTCACAATGAAACCGATGAACCGTCCTCCACGCAACCGCTGATGTACAAAAAAATTCGTAGCCACAAGTCGACGCGCACGTTGTATGCGGAAAAACTGATCGGTTCGGGCGTGCTGAGTGAGGCGCACAGTGATGCCATGCTGGAGGATTATCGGCAACGGCTGGATTCGGGTCATTACGTGGTTAAAAATCTGGTGCCCGATCCGGACAAAGGATTGTTTGTCGACTGGCAACCCTACCTTGGCCACGACTGGATCGCGCCGGGGAAAACCGGCTATGCCCTCAAGGCGCTCAAGGAAGTGGCCAGCAAGATCAGCCATATTCCGGATGGTGTGGTGGTGCAGCGCCAGGTAGAAAAAATTTATGAGGATCGCCGCAAAATGGCGGGTGGTGCGTTGCCGTTAAACTGGGGTATGGCGGAGTTGCTGGCCTACGCAACGTTGCTTGCCGAGGGTTACCCGGTGCGCATGACCGGGCAGGACGTGGGGCGCGGTACATTTTCCCACCGCCATGCGGTGGTGCACAACCAAAAAACCGGCGAACCCTATATGCCATTGAAACATGTCGACCCAGATCAACCACGGGTGGATATTTACGACTCCCTGCTTTCCGAAGAAGCGGTACTGGCCTTTGAATATGGCTATGCGACTACCGCGCCCCGGGGTCTGGTGATCTGGGAGGCGCAATTCGGGGATTTTGCCAACGGCGCACAGGTTGTCATCGACCAGTTTATAGCCAGCGGGGAACACAAGTGGGGGCGTCTATGCGGCCTCACCATGTTGCTGCCTCACGGTTACGAAGGGCAGGGCCCGGAGCATTCCTCCGCGCGCCTGGAGCGTTACCTGCAACTGTGTGCGGAGCACAATATGCAGGTTTGCAATCCAACTACCCCCGCACAGCTGTTCCATATGTTGCGCCGCCAGGCGATACGGCCGATGCGGCGACCACTGATCGTTATGAGCCCCAAGTGGATCCTGCGCCATAAGTTGGCTACCTCGACCCTGGAAGAACTGGCGGACGGGGAGTTCAAAACGGTTATTGGCGATACCGAGGTGACGCCAGATGCGGTAAAACGCGTGGTGCTGTGCAGCGGCAAGGTCTACTACCACCTCTACGAGGAGCGCCAGGAGCGGGGTCAGGAAGACGTTGCCCTGGTGCGCATCGAGCAATTGTATCCGTTCGACGATGCCGGGCTGGCAGCGGCACTGGCACCCTACCACCATCTTCAGGATGTGGTCTGGTGCCAGGAAGAACCGATGAATCAGGGGGTGTGGTACAGCAGCCAGCACCATATGCGCCGCGTACTTTTTGCCCACGATCCACTGTTGTATCTCTATTACGTCGGGCGGGATCCCTCCGCGGCGCCGGCGTCGGGGTATATGTCCACCCACCTCGAAGAACAGAAAAAATTTATTGACGAAGCTTTGAATCTGGAATTTTTTAAAGCCGGGCACTGACCGCCAGCAAGGAACCTAACCGATGATCATTGAGATAAAGGCCCCCACTTTCCCCGAGTCTGTTCAGGAGGGATCCATCGCGACCTGGCACAAACAGCCGGGGGAAGCGGTGGAGCGCGATGAACTACTGGTGGATATCGAAACAGACAAAGTGGTGCTGGAAGTCGTGTCGCCTACGGCGGGAACTGTTCAGGACGTGCTTAAGGCAGAGGGAGAAACGGTATTGAGCGGCGAAGTCATTGCCCGGATTCAGGGGGGCGAGGGGGCGGTCGATGTGGCGGCTGCCGCGGGTGGTGCGGGCGATACAGCGGCGACCGCTGACGCGGAAGACAGCGATGCGCCGACGGCCAGCCCGGCTGCTCGCAAAATAGCGCAGGAGCGGGGTATCGATCTGGCATTGGTCCGCGGCTCCGGCCGGGATGGACGCATTACCAAAGAAGATGTGGCCAATTATCAGCCGGTGGCGGCGTCGGCCACTTCGCCGTCAGTCGGCAGTGTGGAAAAGCAGCCGGCATCCGCTGCCGCGGTGGCGACAACACCTGTTGCTTCGGTTGCGGCGGGGGAGCGGGTGGAAAAACGGGTACCGATGACCCGTATGCGTGCGCGCATTGCCGAGCGTTTACTCCAGGTAACGCAAAACACAGCGATGCTGACCACCTTCAACGAAGTCGACATGCACCGCATTATTGAACTGCGCAACGAGTTCAAGGAGCAGTTCAGTAAAATTCACAGCGGCACGCGACTCGGGTTTATGAGTTTCTTTGTGCGCGCCTCGGTGGAAGCTCTGAAACGCTTCCCGCTGGTCAATGCATCCATCGATGGCAGTGATGTGGTCTATCACGGTTATCAGGATGTGGGCGTAGCGGTCTCCACCGATAGGGGTCTGGTGGTGCCGGTGTTGCGGGACGCGGATCAAATGAGTCTCGCGGAAATAGAGAGCAAAATCGCCGAGTTCGGAGGCCGGGCGCGGGATAACAAGCTGACTATCGAGGAAATGACTGGTGGTACCTTCACCATTACCAATGGAGGCGTGTACGGGTCGCTGTTGTCCACGCCGATCCTCAATCCACCGCAAACCGCCATTCTGGGGATGCACGCGATCAAGGAACGGCCCATTGCCGAGCAGGGCGCCGTGGTGATTCGTCCCATGATGAACCTGGCCCTGTCCTACGATCACCGTTTGGTGGACGGCAGAGATGCGGTTCTGTTTCTGCTGGCGATTAAAGAGATGATTGAAAATCCAGCGAAGATATTACTTGAGATATAGAAATCAACTTATTGATATTTAATATATTTAGGCGAAATTATGGCTGATGAATACGACGTGATTGTGATTGGCTCCGGCCCCGCCGGTTATGTCTGCGCGATACGTGCGGCGCAACTCGGCCTGAAGACCGCCTGTATTGAAAAATACGTCACGGCGGAGGGCGACGGAGTCAACGGCGGCACCTGCCTCAACGTGGGCTGTATACCCTCCAAGGCATTGCTGGATAGCTCGTACCTGTACTCCGAGGCCCTGTCGTCCTTCGACAAGCACGGGATCGGGGTCAAGGACGTGGCGCTGGATGTGGGCAAGATGATTGGCCGCAAGGATCAGATTGTCAAACAGCTCACCGGCGGTATCGCCGGACTCTTTAAAAGCAACGGCGTAACGGCGCTCTACGGCTCGGGCAAGTTACTGGCAGGGCACCGGGTAGAATTTACCGACCACCAGGGCAACACGCAGACCCTCGAGGCCCAGCATGTGGTGCTTGCGACCGGCTCGCAGCCCATCGATATTCCCGTGGCGCCCATCAATGGCGACACCATTATCGATTCGTCCGGCGCCCTGGCCCTCACCAAGGTTCCCAAACGCCTCGGGATTATCGGCGCCGGGGTGATCGGGCTGGAACTGGGCAGTGTCTGGAATCGACTTGGCTCCGAGGTGGTGTTGCTGGAGGCTCTCGACGTGTTTCTGGCGATGATGGACAAACAGATTGCCCGGGACGCCAATAAAATATTTAGTAAGCAGGGTCTGGATATTCGTCTCGGGTGCCGGGTCACCGGTACGCAAATCAAAAAGAACAAGGTCGTGGTGACGTTTCAAAACGAAAGCGGCGAGGAACACCAGGAAACGTTCGATAAACTGATTGTCTGCGTCGGCCGTCGGCCGAACACGGAGCATTTGCTGGCGCAGGACAGTGGCGTGAACCTGGACGAACGGGGTTCCATTTTTGTGGATGACTGCTGCGCCACCAACGCGCCTGGTGTATGGGCTATTGGGGATATCGTGCGCGGCCCGATGCTGGCGCACAAAGGCTCCGAAGAAGGGGTGATGGTTGCCGAGCGTATCGCTGGACAAAAAACCCAGATGAATTACGACATTATCCCCAACGTGATTTACACCCATCCGGAAATTGCGTCCGTGGGGCAGACGGAAGAGCAGTTAAAGCAATCCGGGGAACCCTACAATATCGGTCTGTTTCCATTTGCCGCCAGCGGTCGCGCCCTGGCGGCAGACGAAACGGAAGGTATGGTGAAGATGATTGCCCATGCCGACACCGATCGCATTCTCGGTTGCCACATCATGGGCCCCTCGGCCGCCGATCTGGTACAACAGGTTGCCATCGCCATGGAATTTGGTTCCAGTGCCGAAGATATCGGTATGATGGTGTTCGGCCATCCGACCCTGTCCGAGGCAGTGCACGAAGCCGCGCTCGCGGTTAACGGCCATGCCATTCACGTCGCAAACCGTCGCAAGCGCAAAAAATGAACGGTGCCTCCGCCTAACACTCATTCTCGCCCCAGGAAGTTACTATGAATTTGCACGAATATCAGGGTAAACAATTGTTTGCCGAATACGGGCTGCCGGTCTCCACAGGCATCGCGGCCGCGACCGTTGAAGAGGCGGTGGCTGCCGCCGACAAAATCCCGGGTGATCGTTGGGTGGTCAAGGCGCAGGTACACGCCGGGGGCCGCGGTAAGGCAGGCGGTGTGAAACTGGTGTCCTCGACAGAAGAAATCAAGGAGTTTGCGCAGCAGTGGCTGGGCAAACGGCTGGTGACTTATCAGACCGACGCTGCCGGTCAGCCGGTCAGTCGCATATTGGTTGAATCCTGTACGGATATCGCCAACGAATTATATTTGGGCGCGGTGGTGGATCGCTCCTCGCGCCGCGTAGTCTTCATGGCGTCCACTGAAGGCGGTGTGGAAATTGAGAAAGTGGCCCATGAAACGCCGGAAAAAATCCTCAAAGCCATCATTGATCCGCTGACCGGTGCGCAGCCTTACCAGGGTCGCGAGCTGGCATTTAAACTGGGACTCAGTGGCGACCAGATCAAGCAATTCACCCATATTTTTCTGGGGTTGGCGAAATTATTTCAGGAAAAAGATCTGGCATTACTGGAAATAAATCCGTTGGTGATCACGGCTGAAGGTAACCTCCACTGCCTCGATGCGAAAATTAATATCGATGGCAACGCCCTGTACCGGCAACCGCAAATGGCGGCGCTGCACGATGTCACGCAGGACGATGAACGGGAGGCGCAGGCGGCATCCTGGGATCTTAATTACGTGGCCCTGGACGGTAATATCGGCTGCCTGGTGAACGGCGCGGGACTGGCCATGGGTACCATGGATATCGTTAAAATTCACGGTGGAGCACCGGCCAACTTCCTCGATGTGGGAGGCGGCGCCACCAAAGAGCGCGTCAGTGAAGCATTTAAAATTATTTTATCCGACGCCAATGTGAAAGCCGTGCTGGTGAACATATTTGGCGGCATTGTGCGTTGCGATTTGATTGCCGAAGGTATTATTGGCGCGGTCGCGGAGGTCGGCGTCAATGTGCCGGTGGTGGTACGCCTCGAAGGTAATAACGCCGAAGTCGGTTCCAAATTGTTGGCCGACAGTGGTTTGAATATTATTGCAGCAACCAGTTTGACCGATGCCGCGCAGGCCGTTGTCAAAGCGGCGGAGGGGAAGTCATGAGTATTTTGATCGACAAAAACACACGGGTCATCTGTCAGGGTTTTACCGGTTCCCAGGGCACCATGCACTCCGAGCAAGCCATCGCCTATGGCACTCATATGGTGGGCGGTGTCACGCCGGGCAAGGGCGGTCAAACGCACCTTGGATTACCGGTTTTTAATACCGTAAGTGATGCAGTGGCAGCGACCAGCGCAGACGCTTCGGTGATTTATGTGCCGGCACCTTTTTGTAAGGATTCAATTCTGGAAGCTGCCAATGCCGGCGTGAAGTTGATCGTTTGCATTACCGAGGGCATTCCCACCCTGGATATGCTGGTGTGCAAGGTGCGCTGCGACGAGTTGGGGGTGCGTCTGATTGGTCCCAACTGTCCTGGGGTCATTACGCCGGGGGAATGTAAAATTGGCATTATGCCGGGAAGTATTCACCTGCCGGGCAAGGTGGGTGTGGTATCCCGATCTGGTACGCTGACCTATGAAGCGGTTAAGCAGACCACGGATTACGGGTTTGGTCAGTCAACCTGTGTGGGTATTGGTGGAGACCCCATTCCCGGCTCGAATTTTATCGATATTCTGGCGCTGTTCGAAGTCGATCCGAAAACCGAAGCGATTGTGATGATTGGCGAAATCGGTGGCACCGCCGAGGAAGAGGCAGCCGCTTACATTAAGGCCAACGTGAGCAAACCGGTGGTCTCCTATATTGCGGGGGTGACCGCTCCGGCGGGGAAACGGATGGGCCACGCCGGCGCGATTATCTCGGGCGGCAAGGGCACGGCCGATGAAAAATTTGCGGCGCTGGAAGATGCCGGCGTCAGAACGGTGCGCAGCCTGGCGGAAATCGGCAACGGACTCAAGGACGTCACGGGCTGGTAATTGTGCTTCACGCCGGGGAGTAGCTGTTCAGCGGCCACCAAAAAGCGGTGGCCGTTTTTCGATAAAAGATTGTACGCCTTCCTTTGCGTCTGCCGTGTTGGCAAGCCGTTGCATGGCGTCAGTAAAATCGGCGACGGCGGCGTCCTGACCTTCGAGCACAGCGGTGCGCGCACTTTTTAACGTGGCCTGAACGGCCAGTGGCGCCTGTCGCGCAATGAGTTCCGCCAGTTCAATCGCGCGTGGCAATACGTCCTCCGTCGATAGAACTTCCTGCACAAACTGATAATGCAGGGCGTCCTGGGCACTGAATTCAGCGCCGGTTAGCAGGACTTTCATGGCATTGCCCCAGCCACCGCGCTCCACCATGCGCACGGTTGCACCGCCGGTTGCCATAATTCCCCGCCCAACTTCCATTTGCGCAAAGCGCGTGTCGTCCGCGGCGATCACTATGTCGGTGGCGAGCATCAATTCAATACCTGCGGTAAAACAAATACCGTGAACGGCGCTCACGATTGGTTTGGCGCGGGGTGTGCCGCGTATCGCAAAGGGGTCAATACCATTGGTGGGGAGGATCGGTTCCCCTGACGCCATGGCCGCGGAAAATTTGGGTAAATCCAGTCCCGCGGTAAAATGTTTGCCATGCGCAAACAGGACGCCGACGCGCAGCTGCGGATTGTCCTCCAGTTGCGCGTAGGCGTCGGCCAGCTCGGTAAACATTTTGGGGGTAAACCCGTTGTATTTTTCCGGGCGGTCGATGCCCATCAACAGCAGGTGTCCGCGAATTTCGAGGCTAATGCGCCCCTCGGGATGACGTTCCGGGGTTACTGAAGTCGGCATAGGGTTGGTCCTGATCGGTAAACGATAAATTTGGTTGTGTAGTTTCTAAGATTACCGTACCTGGGACAGGCGACAAAACTTTCGGCTACTCATCACTAAACCGGGGCTCGCGTTTTTCCAGCAGGGCGTTGATGCCTTCGCGGCAATCCCGGGAAGCAAAGGTGGTCGCCTGACAGAGCGCTTCGTTATCCAGTCTGGCGGCGGGGTTCCAGTCGTAATTCAGCACCATGGAGCGTTTCATCATGCGCACCGCTGCGGGTGCGCAGGCTGCGATTTCTTCCGCCAGAGAGAGCGCTTTGGGCAATACGTCCGCCGCGGGTACGGCGTAATTTACCAGACCCATGCGTTCCGCCTCGGCGCCGCTGATGCGGCGTCCGGTAAACATCAGTTCATTGGCCCGGGGAAGACCAATCAGACGTGGCAACATATAGGAAATCGACATGCCCGAGTGCATACCCAGTCGCGCGAAGTTGGCGCCGTACAGGGCATCCTGGTTGGCGACGCGCATATCCGTGAGCAGCGCTACACCAAAACCACCGCCGATGGCGTGGCCATTGAGCGCACCAATCACCGGTACTTCCACCGCGCCGATGCGCATACAGCTAAGGTAAGTTCGTTTTAGTGCCGCGTAGGAAAAAGCCAACTGAGATTGCCGGGTATCGCCGCTAAAATCGCCGCCCGCGCAAAACGATGTGCCGGTACCGGTAAGCACCAGGCAACGCAATTCTGTGCAGGCAATGGCTTCCTCCAGTGCCTCTGAAAACGCTGTCAGCATCGACGGCGTCATGCTGTTGCGATTATCCGGTTGATTAAAAACAATTTGTCCAATCGCCTTGTCGCGTATGAAATACGCTGGCTTGGCGTTGGTGTTTTTTTTCGTGTTCTTCGAGTTGCTGTTCACGTTGGTCTGGTCCGCTGTGTATTGGCGCACGGCCTGTTCACTGACAGTATGCGGCCGCTCAGTAATGTGTTTCGGCGATCTCCCGGTATTCGTAGCCGTCATCTCCCGGCAGCAAAATTCGAAAGCCATCCGGCGTGTCCTGACGCAACGGCAGGATGCGGGGAATATCGGTTTTCCTGAGCACTGCGCTTAACAATGATTCGGTGTCGTTAAATTCCGCTAACGCTTCAATATGTTTGCGGGTGGGAAAAAATATCTGCATGTTTTCTTCATCGGCTTTGCGTAGCGCCTCCGCTGGCGTTAGCCAGCATTGCGACACGGCTTCGTGATTGTCGATCAGCGCCTCCTGATGATCCGGCACGCGGCACACGAAAAAGCGTGTGTCGAAGCGGCGTGGCGCGGCGACAGGCGTTACCCAATGGCTGAAGTAGGCGATCCGTTCGGTGGCCAGGGTTAACTGTTCATCGCGGCAAATATCGAGCAATTTTAGCGTGCCGTTATTGAGTCCAGCCCGATACTCGGCAAAGCGTTGCTTGACCGTCGGATCCCGGAAACTGATCAGGTCGCCATGGCGGTCGTAGGCCAGCAGGATACCCGCTTCTTCAAAACACTCGCGGATTGCGCCGGTCCAGTAGGCCAGACCGTAGCGGGGCACGTTGAGAATCTGGCTGGCGTCGCCGTCGGTGTGACCCGCATACAACGCGGCATAGTCCGGGTGCGCGTCGTGCAGATCCACCTTGCCACCGGGAAACACAAAAGCGCCCGCGAACGACTCGGATTTTCCGCTGCGTTCAAGGAGCAGAACTTCCATGCCGCGCGCGCTATTTCTCAGCAACATGACAGTGGCGGCATAGTCCAGTTTGGGTTTCGTCACAACGCTTTCCTCTAATCGCGAATATATTCCTCGGGCAAATGGCGATCTGGTTCCCCAACGTATTCACTGGGTAATCCCACCATCAACTGCAGGGACGGTTTTTGTTTCAACTGTTCCATAATATCAGCAAGCACACCCGGCGCCAGCGACAACATGGCGATGATGGTCGTTTCGGGTGGCTCAAAACCCAACTCGAGCAGCGTGCAGGCAAATCGCCCGTCGATGTTGATGCACAGGTCCTGGCGCGAAGGACGCTCTGCATAGGCGCGATGCACCGCCTCGTAGAGCAATGTAATGTCGCTGATAAACCCGTGTTTTTCGGCCACATCGCGCACCGCCTGAGAACGCGGGTCAATAGTGGTGAACTTGGGGTGCCCGATGCCCGGCAACCGCCGTTTACTGGTGTCGTACTCGGCAACAATGCGTTGCGCAGTTTCATTCAGCGTCAGGTTGCGATCGCGCATCAACTGTAGCCAGCGTTGGATTTCCTCGGCGCCGTGCTGCGGGAAAATCGTGTAGTCACCACCCGCCAGAAACGTTGCCATAAATGCTGGAAAGGGCCTGGGGTTGGCGCTGGCAACCGCACGGGCAACCGACCAGTAACCGTAGCCGATCATACCGTTGAGTACGGCGTCGAGCACCTCGGTCTCCGCCGTCGTGGGCAGGCGCGCACGGCAGGTAAGAAACAGTGTCTGGGTATAGGTCAGATTGCCGCATATTTCCGTTTGCGGATAACCGTGAATAAAAACCCCATCCTCCCGCACATCGCAGGTTTTGACCATCAGGGGGGAGAACTTTGCGTCGTTATTGTCCATATCTGATCCTGTGGTGGAGAGATTCACACAGTCGGTGCGATAGTCAGGTGCTAGTCGGGTGCCAGTCGAGCGTTCATCGGCCCGGTGGGTTAATCCATCCGTTATGCTCTATTGTGCGGTAGTATTGTGCCACAGTGAACAATCGGATGGCCCGTACAACACCGCGCCGCACATCACGTTATCCGGCAGCTGTTGTGCATTAATGAATAAAATATATGAACGACCTGGCCCGGGACGACACATTACTCGGTATTAATAGTTACCCGGAAATCCTCCGCAGTTTTTCCTGGGAAAAGCTATGGGCGTTATTCGAGGGCGACCGGGAGGTTCTTAACCTGGCCCACGAATGCATCGACCGCCATCGCCATAAGGGTACCGCCATCAGTGTCAAATTCGCGACGGGCCACAGCGAGCACTACAGCTTTGATACGATATCCCGCAGCAGTAGTCAGTTTGCCCATTGGCTGGACCAACGTGGTATTGGCCGCGGGGATCGGGTCGCGATTATGCTCGACCCCGGCTTTGAGTTTTACACCTGCATGTTCGGCGCGATCAAACGCGGCGCTATTGCAGTGCCCCTGTTTACGCTATTCGGACCCGATGCACTGGCACTGCGCATGGCGGATTGCTCGCCCAAACTTTTGCTCAGCACGGGTGATAGCGCAGCACTGAGCGCACAGTTTCCAGATATGGATGTCGTCACCCCGGATCGGCAATGGCGCGCTGAACTGGAGCGACTTGCGGATAGTTACCAGACCACCACCCGCGCTGACGATCTGGCAGTCTTTCAGTATACGTCCGGGACCACGCGGGCGTTGCCGGAAGCGGTTAAACACAGCCACCGCGCCGTGGTGACATTGATGATTGCCGCGTTATACGGCACTGGTTTGCGCCCCGGCGACCGTTATTTCTGCCCATCGTCCCCCGCCTGGGGGCACGGGCTGTGGCACGGCACGATTGCGCCGCTGGCGCTGGGCATTCACGTGGGAGCGTACGCCGGTAAGTTTGACGCGCAACGTATCCTCGAGGCCCTGGAGGAATTCGCGGTCGACAATATGGCGGCGGCACCCACCCTGTACCGTATGTTGCGCAATTCCGGTCTGGTAGACAATTATTCCATCCATCTGCGTAAACTTTCCTATACCGGCGAACCCCTGGATACGAGCACGGCACAGTTTCTCGCGCAAAAACTGGGTGTGATTCCCTGTAGTATGTACGGCAGTACGGAAGTGGGCGTGATTCTGGTGAATTACCCTGGGGTGAAGGATTATCAGGTGCGGCTCGGGGCACTTGGTAAACCCGCGCCGGGTTGGGATGTGGATGTGATCGATACACAGGGCATGCCCGCGCCCGACGGTGTTACCGGCGAAATAGCCGTACGCCGCAAAGGCCAATGGTTTTACATCAAGGACCGGGGCTATCGGGACGGGGAGGGTTATTTTTACCACGCCGGGCGTTCTGACGATGTGATAATTTCCGCGGGCTGGACCATGAGCGCCGTGGAAATTGAAGATACGCTACTCACCTGTGCCGGCGTTGCCGAAGCGGCAGTGGTGGGAGTGCCTGACGACCTGCGCGGTCAGGTGGTACGGGCCTATGTGGTCCCTCGGGGGGACGGAATCTTATCTGCCGCCGCCATCCAGGACTATCTCAGGGAACGACTCAGTCGTCACGAATATCCGCGACAACTAAGGTTTGTGGAGGCGCTGCCGAAAACCCCGGCGGGAAAAATTGATCGCAAAGTACTTAAAGAGTGGGCAAAGGAAGCGTAGTTATATACATGGCGTCGGCTCTGAACAGAGAAGATACATTGCGCAACGAAACCCTCGCGCACTAAATTAAATTTGACTGAAAGAGGCTAATGGAAGTAACCATGTCTAACTCACTGCAGCGGGAATTTATTGGCATTACCGACCAGGCCCTCGACGATTTGCGCAGCCGCATCGGGATTAAAATAGAAAAAACCCTCGAACCCTGGTGTCACGAAGCCACCCGCGACAACATTCGCCACTACGCCCACGGTATCGGCGACGACAATCCCCTGTGGTGCGATCCGGCCTACGGGCGCACGACACGCTATGGCGACATTATTGCGCTGCCGTCCTTTTTGTTCGCCTGCAATCGGGTGGCCAGCGGATACGTCGGTGGTATGCCTGGCATACACGCCATGTTCGCCGGGGTCGACTTTACCTGGCATCAGCCCATACCGCGCAATACGGAAATTCACAGCGAGGTCTATCTGAAAGATCTGATCGAACACGACACGCGCTTTGCCGGTCGCTCCATACAGCAGATTTATCACGTCGATTACTACAACGGCAGCGGCGATCACCTGTGCGCCGCTGACACCTGGTGCTTTCGCACCGATCGCGATCTGGCGCGGGAGCAGGGTACCAAGTATCGAGATGTGCAGGACAGGGGGATCAAGGTCTATAGCGATGAAGAAATAGAGCGTATTTACGCGCTGTATGCCCAGGAAGAAATCCGCGGCGCGGTGCCCCGCTATTGGCAGGATGTGGATGTCGGTACAACCCTGCCTACCATGGTCAAGGGGCCGATGACCATCACCGGGTTTATCGCCTACGCCCAGGGCTGGGGCGGGCTGTATATCCGCGCCAACAAGCTGGCCTGCAAAATGATTTCCAAACACCCGGGGCTGGGTATTAAAAACCGTTTTGGGGTGCCCGATTGTCCCGAGCGGGTGCACTGGGAGGAGGAGTTTGCCCTCAAGGTAGGTGCGCCAGGGGCCTACGATTACGGCCCCGAACGCTGCTCGTGGATGAGCCACCTGATT
>JBFJMM010000009.1:0-20831 GCA_041633885.1 Porticoccaceae bacterium | reverse complement strand
GGGTGGTGCCCAGCAGCGGGCGCTGACAGGCCGGTGAAACCTTCCATCATGCAGCCCCTGACCCCGGTGGTTAATCCTTCCCGGGAAACCCTCGCGCGCCAGTTGCAATTGTTCCGTGAGCGGGCCCCCGCAGAGGCTGCGTGCTGGCTCGATCAGCAGTTGCAGGATCGGGAATTCGCCCGCCAGTTACAGGTGGTGTGGGATGGCAGCGAATTTATTGCCACGGCGTGCCAGAGAAAACCGGCGTTGTTACGGGAACTGGTCGAGTCGGGAGAGCTGGGGTCGGCGACATCTTCCGTTGACTGCGGGCAGCGGTTACAGGCGGCGCTCGCGTCCGTCGACAGCGACGCTGGACTGCAGCGCGCCCTGCGTCTGTTTCGCGAGCGGGAAATGGTACGCATTCTGTGGCGCGACCTGGCCGGATTGTCGACGTTGCGGGACACCACCGGCGCTATGACCGCGCTCGCCGACGCCTGCATTATCGGCGCGCTGAATTTCCTCGCCCGCGCCGCGGAACGAAACCTGGGTGTTCCGGTGGGGGCCGCCAGCGGTACAGCGCAGCAACTGCTGGTAATCGCCATGGGCAAACTCGGTGCCGGGGAGCTCAACCTGTCGTCCGATGTGGATCTGGTGTTTGCCTATGGCGAGAGCGGGGCAACGCGCAGTGAGCAGGGCGCGGCCAGGGGCGGAAGCGCGGGTATCAGCAATCAGGAGTTTTTTACACGCCTTGGGCAAAAGCTGATTCAGGCCCTGGATACACGCACTACCGACGGCTTTGTATTTCGCGTGGATATGCGACTGCGGCCCTATGGGCAGAGCGGTCCCCTCGTGTTTAGCTGTGGTGCGCTGGAAGAGTATTACCAGAGTCAGGGGCGCGACTGGGAGCGTTACGCGATGGTTAAGGCGCGGGTGATCAGCGGCTCGGGGGAAACCGCCGCCGCGCGATTAATGTCTGTGCTGCGTGCTTTTACCTATCGCAAATACATCGATTTCAGTGTGATTCAATCCCTGCGCGATATGAAAGCATTGATTAACCGGGAAGTGCGGCGCAAGGCCCTGCACGACGATATCAAGCGCGGTGCCGGGGGTATCCGGGAAGTGGAGTTTATCGTGCAGGCCTTTCAACTGGTGCGCGGCGGGCGGGACCGGCGTTTTCAGAACCCGGTGCTGCTGGAGATGTTGCCCCTGCTGGCGGCGGAAGGTTTGCTGACAACACAGGACGCAAGCGACCTGGAAGCGGCCTACGGTTTTTTGCGCAACGTGGAACATCGACTTCAGGGCTGGCGCGATGAACAAACCCAGCAGCTGCCGCGGGATGCTGCTGGGCGGGCGCGCGTGGCGCGTTCGATGGGGTTTGGTGGCGTTGAGGATTTTGACGAGGCCCTCGCCCGGCATCGCCAGTGCGTGCGCGGCGTTTTTAACGACTTGGTAGCGCAGGTGGACGACGCGCCGGATGTCGATGACGGTCAACGGGAGGATCTGCGCCAGGCGGAACAGGTCTGGTCAAGTCGCGACGCCGATGCGACGCCGCTGGCCAGGCTGGGGTTTGACCCGGCCGAGCAGGCCCTGGAAATACTACACAGATTGCGGGACAGCACTGCCGTCAAGGCGATGCAACGCGATGCCAAGGCGCGCATGGACGGGTTGATGCCGCTGCTTATCGGCGCCTGTGCCAGGGTCGAGAACAGCGTCGAGACGTTGCAGCGCACCCTGAATCTTGTGGAAAGCGTGGCGCGCCGTAGTGCGTATCTGGTGTTGCTGGCCGAAAATTCCGGGGCCCTTGAGCAACTCGTCAGACTGTGCGCCGCCAGCCCATGGATAACCGCCGAGCTGTGTCGCCACCCGGCATTGCTGGACGAATTGCTCGATCCGCGGTCGTTGTATACGCCGCTCGATAAAACGGTTTTGCAGCACGAACTGCAACAGCATCTACTGCGGATTCCGGCGGAAGATCTGGACGGTCAGATGGAGGCGCTACGGTATTTTCGCAGCGCTCAGGCGTTGCGCATCGCCGCCTGCGAAGTCAGCGGCGTGGTGCCCCTGATGAAAGTCAGTGATTACCTGACGTGGCTGGCGGAATGCATACTCGATTATACGCTGGTGCTGGCCTGGCAAAACCTTGTCGATCGCCACGGGCAACCGGGCGGTGTGGCCGCCGGGGAAGTGCCGTTTCTGATCATCGGGTATGGCAAATTGGGAGGTATCGAACTCGGCCACGGTTCGGATCTGGATCTGGTATTTATTTACGACGCGGATCCGGATCTAAGTACCGGTGGGCCGCGGGAAGTCAGCAACGGCGTTTTCTTTGCGCGACTGGGGCAACGCATTCTACATATTCTCGGTACGCGCACACCGTCGGGGGTACTGTACGAGGTTGATATGCGCCTGCGGCCGTCCGGTAACTCCGGACTGCTGGTAACCACGCTCGGCGCATTCGCCAAATACCAGCGGGAAAGCGCCTGGATCTGGGAGCACCAGGCGCTGGTGCGCGCGCGGGCAGTCGCCGGCAGCGAACGCCTGGCAGAGCAATTTGACCATCTGCGCAAGGAGGTGTTGACGCAGCCACGGGATTCGCAGGCGCTGCGGCAGGCGGTGCGCGAGATGCGTGCAAAAATGCTGGCAGAACACGTCGGGAACGACGCCAATGGTGAGCTAGCAGGTGGTATGTTCGACCTGAAGCAGGCCCGTGGAGGTATCGTCGACATCGAATTTATGGTTCAATTTGCGCTTCTGGCCCAGTCCCATCAGAATCCCGGTTTGACCCGCTGGACGGACAATATTCGACTGCTCGATGCGCTGGCCGAATACGGCGTGCTGTCGGCTGACGAAAAAGTAAAATTACAGGATGCGTACCGGGACTATCGGGCGGCCGCCCACCGACTGCAGTTGCAACAACGACCGGGAATGGTCCCGGCCGGAGAGTTTGTCGCGCAGCGGGCGGCAGTCTGTGCAATCTGGACCGGTTTGTTGGGCGCGTTATAGGGTAGTGGGTCACCTGTGATACGAAAATTTGAGGAGCTGTTGAATGTCGTTTGCTGATCGCGATGGTACTATCTGGTTTGATGGGGAACTGGTTCCCTGGCGGGAGGCCAAAGTACATGTGCTGACCCACACCCTGCACTACGGCATGGGGGTGTTTGAGGGTGTGCGCGCTTATCATACGGAAAATGATGGCACGGCTATTTTCCGTCTCAAGGAACATACCAATCGCCTGTTTGATTCCGCCAAGATTATTGGACTGTCGTTGCCCTTTGATCGCGACACCTTAAACGAAGCGCAACGGTTGGTGGTGCGCGAGAACAATTTAAAGGAGGCGTACCTGCGCCCCATGGCGTTCCTCGGTTCCGAGGCGATGGGTCTGCGCGCCGACGGCTTGAGCACCCATGTGATTGTCGCATCATGGGCCTGGCCGTCCTACATGAGCCCGGACGCTCTAGAGAATGGTATCCGCATTAAAACATCGTCCTATACGCGCCACCATGTGAACATTACCCTGTGCAAGGCGAAGGCCAACGGCAATTACATGAATTCCATGTTGGCGCTGCGCGAAGCCCTGCACTGCGGGTACGATGAGGCGCTGTTACTGGATCCCGAGGGCTACGTGGCGGAAGGTAGTGGCGAGAATTTTTTCCTGGTAAAAGACGGTGTGCTGTACACGCCGGAGCTGACTTCCTGTTTAAATGGCATTACCCGCGCCACGGTTATTCAGCTGAGCGAGGAGCTCGGTTACCAGGTGCGGGAAAAACGCATCACCCGGGACGAAGTGTATATCGCCGACGAGGCCTTTTTTACCGGGACGGCCGCCGAAGTGCTGCCGATTCGAGAAATGGATAACCGGATCATTGGCAGTGGCGCGCGCGGGCCGCTTACCGAGCAGTTACAAAGCCTGTACTTCGATGCGGTGCGTGGACGCAACGGCACCCATCCCGAGTGGTTAACGGCTGTCGCAGACTGACGCGGAGCACAGAATATGGGGCTGATCGGGTGGCCGGATAAACGATGACCGGTGAGTCGGTGAGTCAGTCGCGGTTGCTCGTCGTAGGTCCTTCCTGGGTGGGGGATATGGTGATGGCCCAGGCCCTGTTCAGCGCACTCAAAACAAAATTCCCCGACAGCGCAATCGATGTGCTCGCGCCGGCCTGGAGTGGCCCGTTACTGGCACGCATGCCGCAAGTCAGCACTGCTATTTCGATGCCGGTAGGTCACGGCAAACTAGGGTTGTTGGCCCGTTGGCGGTTGGCGCAAACCCTGCGCGCCCGCGGTTACCGTCGCGCGTTTGTGCTGCCCAATTCGTTTAAATCCGCGCTGATCCCCCTGTTTGCGGGCATTCCGGTACGCACCGGATGGCGCGGGGAAATGCGTTTTGGTTTGCTCAACGACATTCGTTTGCTCGACAAAAAACGCTATCCGTTGATGGTGCAGAGATTTGTGGCGCTGGCTTACGCGGATCGCGCTGTATTACCTGAAGGTACCCCCCGACCGCAGTTAACCACAGATAAAGGGCGTCTCCCCGACCTTTATAAGCGCCTGGATGTACAGGGCGACAAGCGGGTTCTGGCGCTTTGCCCCGGCGCCGAATTCGGCCCCTCCAAACGCTGGCCCGCCCGCCATTTCGCCGCCGTGGCACAGGAATACATACGCCGTGGTTGGCAGGTCTGGTTACTCGGGTCGGGGAACGACAGGTTGGTGGCCGACCAGGTCATCGCCAGCCTGCCCGTGGCGAGTCAGTCCGCGGCCAGCAACCTTGCGGGACGTACCGAACTGGGGGATGTCATTGATTTGCTGGCGGTCGCGGGAGCGGTGGTTAGCAACGATTCAGGGCTGATGCATATTGCCGCGGCGCTACAACGTCCGCTGGCGGCAGTGTACGGCTCCAGCTCACCAGCCTTTACCCCACCCCTGGGGGATGACGTGGCGGTCCTGTCGATCCCGGTGGATTGCGGCCCGTGTTTTAAAAGGGAGTGTCCCCGGGGCCATTTGAAATGTCTTAATGATCTGCAGCCGCAACAGGTGCTCGATGCTCTCGCGACGCGCATCCCGGGGGACGCGCCCATTGCGGAGCAGGGGTCTCTAGCATGAAACGCGGTGGGTCGTTGGATGCTGCCTATGCGCCTGCCGATGGGTGCAAAACGGCGGGCGAAGCCTTCCCGCCAGGGTGGGGTAAATCAGGCGTCGAGCCGGGGTAACTGCGAATGTTGCGCTCCGTTGACGAAATAAAAAGTGCGCCCATCGGTTTGCAGGCGCCGTTTGATATTGCCACGCCCGGGCGCGAGACATTGCAGTGCGAGCAAATTTATCGCCATTTGCCAGGCAGGCGCCTGGTGTTTCGCGCCCGTTGGCACAATACGGACGCGCTGGTAAAACTTTTTTTTCGCGCCAGGGATTTTGACCGGGAGCGCGCCGGACTGCGGGCTATGGCCGCCGCAGGGATTCCCCATGCGACGGAAATATGGACGCTGATAGACGCCGTGGAAGACAGTTATTTTCTCGGTTGCGAATTTCTCGACGACGCGGTGAGTTTGCAGGACTGTTACGCCGGCTTGTCCGCCAAACAACTGTTGCCACTGCTGCGCGACGCGCTGAGCATCGTCGGAAAGTTACACGGGGCCGGCTCGATGCAGGCGGATCTTCACCTTGATAATTTTCTGCTGAGTCGCGGCAAGCTACTGGCGATTGACGGCGGTGGCGTGTCCCCGTTGTCGGATGCCCGCGAGGATAATGTCGGTTTGTTCTTTGCCCAGATGGTGCCCGACTACGATCGCCTGATCCCCGAAGTGCTGGATGCCTATGGCGAGGACGCGCCGTCGCTGGCAACGGTACAGGCGGCGACCGCGCGTATGCGCGCCGTGCGTATCGCCAGATATCTACAAAAAACCGTGCGCGCCTGTACGGAGTTTTCAGTCAGCACGGATCGCCACCGGTTTATTGTGGTACGTCGGGACATGGAAACCCGTCGACTGAACAGGCTCATGGATGAACCGGACGCCGAGGTCGGTGGCGCAAAATTTTTAAAAAGAGGCAACACAGCGACTGTGATCAAGGTGAATTGCGAGGGCCGCGACCGCGTCCTGAAAATTTACAATATCAAAAATTTTTGGCACGGTGTCAGCCGTTGTTGGCGGCCCAGCCGCGCCTGGGTGTCGTGGCAGAATGCCCACCGTCTGAAATTGCTGGGAGTAGCGACACCACTACCAGTGGCGCTGCGGGAAAACAGGGTGGGGCCACTGCGCCGGGTGGCGTATTTGTTGACCGACTTTATCGACGGCGAAAACCTCGCGTCGTGGCTGTTAAAAACCGACCGTAAGTCCATACCGGAGTGGCTCGACGCGGAAATCGTGCGTTTATTTGATATTATGTGGCACAGCAATGTAACGCACGGGGACATGAAGGCAACCAACTTTATGGTGTTTGCCTACCGGTTACACGTCATCGATCTGGACTCCATGCGCCAGCACGATTCGCAACGTAAATTTATTGCGGTTTACCGACGGGATCTGATGCGCTTTTTGCAAAATTGGCAGGGTGAAACCCGCGAACATTTTGTGCAACTGCTACAACCGTTTGCGCAGCGCGCAGGCTTGTTATTTCCCCCTAACTAAGGTTAGCCAGTGGCAACGATTATTCTTGGACTATCTGGAGCGCTGAATCACGATCCGTCAGCGGCAATTTATGTGGACGCCAGGTTGGTGGCGGCCGCCGAGGAGGAGCGTTTTATTCGCGATAAGCACGCGAAAGGCAAAATGCCCTACGAGGCGGCAAAATTTTGTCTGGAATTTGCGGGCGTCAGGCCACAGGACGTCGACGTAGTGGCGGTACCTTTTGCGCCAATATCAATTTTATCCCCTGCCCGCTGGCATTTTGCGCGCCGCTACTGGTACGCCCCCGATCGCGCCCTCGATGCAATTTTTAACGGTAACCGCCGCTATCGACGCTACCGTCAGCGCGTCTTCGATCTGTTGATTCAACTGGGCATCGACCCCAAAAAAATTCAATTTGAACCAGTTGAGCACCATCTGGCGCACGCTTCCAGTGCCTATCATCTAAGCGGTTTCACAGAGAAAACGGCGATTATGGGTGTGGACGGCAAGGGCGAGTACGCCACCACGTTTTTTGGTTACGGTGAAAATGGGAAAATTCATAAAATAAAGGAGTTTTACGACCCGGATTCCCTGGGTGGCCTGTACGGGGCGCTCACCGAGTACCTGGGGTTTGAGATGCTCGACGGTGAATACAAGGTCATGGGCATGGCGCCCTACGGCGACCCCACCAAATACGACTTTTCCCGGCTGGTTGATTTTGACGGCAAGAATTTCACTATCAATACCCGCTATGTCAACACCGTTGGCCTGCGCCGCTACAAGGAAAACGGGGTCGGTTTTTATTTCAGCAACAAATTGACGGAGTGGTTGGGGCCACGCCGGGTCGGTGATATGGCGGATGATCCCTATATCCACTACGCTGCCACCATTCAGGCGCTGTACGAGCAGGTCGTCTTAAAGCTGATGGATTATTATCTCGGCGATATTCTGCGGGAAACCGGCAAGCTGGCGTTTTCCGGTGGCGGGGCGCTGAACGTCAAGTTAAATCAAAAAATTATTGCGCATCCCGCGGTCAGGGAATTGTACGTGCAACCCGCATCTGGCGATTCCGGCACCGCGGTAGGCGCGGCCTCCTACGCCCTGGTCAAGCGCGGTATTGCGCCCGAAAAAATGGCGCACGTGTACCTCGGGCCCAAATACACGAACGAGGAGTGCGCGCTGGCCTGCGAAGGGCACGCGCAAAACCCCCATTATGAGGTGATCGACCAGGTGCCCCAGCGCATTGCCAAAATTCTCGCCGATGGCAATCCGGTAGCATGGTTTCAGGGGCGCATGGAGTTTGGTCCACGGGCGCTGGGCGGGCGTTCTATCCTCGGCTGTCCAAGTGCGCCGGGAATCGCCGCGCGCATCAATGAACAGATCAAGTTTCGCGAACGCTGGCGGCCATTTTGTCCGAGCATGCTGGATCGCGTGGCGCCGCAGATGTTTCGAACCAACCATCCGGCGCCGTTTATGACGTTTACTTTCGAAGTGGCGGAGGAGTGGAAAGCGCGCGTTCCCGAAGTGGTACACGAAGACGGTACGGCCCGCGCCCAGGCACTGGCCCGCGAACACAACCCGCGCTATTACGCATTGATGGAAGAGATGGAAAAGCTGACTGGCAATGGTGTGGTGCTCAATACCTCGTTAAACCGGCGGGGCGAGCCGATGATTTGTTCGCCAACCGACGCCCTGAATATGTTTTACGGGTCGGATTTGCAGTATCTGATTATGGAAGATGTGCTGGTGACCAAATAGCGACACCTGCGACCGCTTTTCGCCCAGTGGGGTGCCGCAAGATAATCGACCTGAGAGTAGGGGCCTACCGCTGGGGTGCGAAATAACGATGGATGGCGCCGCTGACCCGCGCATCGCCGTAGCCAGCGGCCAGGTTATCTTCATATTTCGCGAGCACCGCTCGATCCCCCGCGACCCGCAGCAGGTGCCGGAAATTTCTTATGCGCCGACGTTGGTGCAGGGGGCGCGAGGACACTTGCAGATCGGAAATGTCGATAAGACCCAGCTGGTTGTCCGGGGTCAACACGATATTACCCAGGTGCAGGGAGCGAAAATAAATACCTTTGTCGTGTAACTCGCGCACGAATGCGCCGAGTTGTTCGATGGCCGATGCGTCGAGCGTGGCGGCGATGCTGCGCAGCGTGTTTCCGGCCAGGGGCTGATAGCACACGGCAGAGCGCCTGAGGGCGGGAATGTTATAGGCCGTCACCACCACTACCGTACGTACGCCGCGCGCGGCGAGCAGGCGAGCGTTGCGTATAAAGCGCTGGGTGTATGAAAAAATGCGTGCTGAGCTGAAAAAACGTTTTACACGAAACAGCTTCAGGTAGTTGCCATTCGCCAGCCGTAGTACCTTGTCGCCGTGGGCATCCGCTTCGATCAGCGCTGCGTCGCCGGTTAATTGAAGATAGCGATTGTGATCGATACGTTCCATAGCCTGGGGATGTGGCTCCGCGCTACTGAGTTGGCAAGTGTAATCAGTCCTGATTGATTAGCAACACTCTTGATGGAGCCGCGCAGGTTTATGGCGGCTTAGCGTCAACTAATTTTGCACATGCTTACGGTATTTAAACTGTTCCAGATCCGGGGTTACAATAGCGGCAGGATAATAAAACACGCTCTCTGGATAAGCGCTCACAAAAGATGGGTGGGCAGGGAGTGGGTAATTAGCACAGCGCGGAGGGGGGCGAACCTGCCATGGGGCAATGGGTATGGCGATCGCAATGGCAGTGTCACGTCGAGCAGATGCGCAGTGGGGGCGATGGGCCCTTTACGGATTTCGAGACGGCGTTCTCCTGGCCGGGGGAAGTGGTCAGCAAGGGTCCGGTCAACGAAGTGGTACACACCTCGGTCCGGGGTGTCGGCTATTACGTGAAACGGTATCGAAGTGGCGGTAAATGGCTGCGGCGCTGGTTGGGATCCAGTCGCGCCCGGGCGGAATGGCAAAATCTGCGTTTATTCCACGAGCTCGGGATTCCCACGCCGCCACTGATAGCCTTTGGCGAGCAGCGAGGCTTGCATGGCGAGCGACGCGGCGTGCTGGTGTTGCGCGAACAGGCCGATACGGTGGATTTGGCGACGCTGGCCCGCAGCGGTTGCCCGGAATTGAAATCGCGGTCGTGGGTGCAAAGAGTCGGGCGCCAGGTCGCCGACGCCGTGCGAAAATTACACAGCAACAACTTTTGTCACAACGACCTCAAGTGGCGAAATATTCTGGTGACGCGGGATGCCGCACCCGCTGTCTATTTTATAGATTGCCCGGGCGGGCGGTTCTGGCCGAGTGTTTTGGTAAAACGTCGGATAATTAAGGATCTGGCCTGTCTCGACAAGTTGGCGAAGCAGCACCTGAGTAGAACGCAACGCCTCAGGTTTTACCTGTCTTACGCCAACAAAGCCGCACTGGATAAACGGGACAAGAAAATAATACGGCGGGTGGAGGCCTATTTTGGGTCTGGATAACGACGTAAATAACCGGTGTTTTACCGCCCTGTGGCGGTCATTACGCCAGAAACACTCAGGGTCGTCGTAGTAAAATTCCGCGCAACCCAGCACAATACTGTCGCCAGCCGTCCTATCAACAGAAGTGACTGTCACTATGCGTGCACTGCTCGTCAAGCTGTCCTCCATGGGTGACCTGGTGCAGGCCCTGCCGGCGTTGACCGATGCCTGGCGGGCGCGGCCGGAGGTACGTTTTGACTGGGTGGTGGACGAAGCCTTTGCGGAAATTCCGAGCTGGCATCCGGCGGGAGTTCGCGTGATCGCCACCGCCCATCGGCGCTGGCGTCGCCAGCCGGTCAGCAGTTGGCGCAGCGGGGCGCTTGGGGGTTTTCTCACGGCGCTGCGCCACACCAATTACGCCGCGGTGATCGACGCGCAGACTAATCTTAAAAGCGCGGCGGTCACCTGGTTGGCCCGTAGCGCCAACAAAATTGGACCCGATAGGGCGTCCGTGCGGGAGTGGGGCGCTCATTTTGCGTACCATAAAAAAATTCCCATCGGCAAAAATCAACATGCCATCAGCCGTATTCGACAATTGTTTGCCGCCGCTCTCGGCTACGAGGTGCCGGAATCGCCCCCCGACTTTGCCCTACAGGATGTAGCCTGGCCGGCAGTGGATGTTGCCCTGCCCGAGGAGCCTTGTCTGGTGTTTATTCATAACGCCAGTTGGGCCAGTAAAGGTTGGCCCGAGGAGAGTTGGCGGCAGCTACTGGCACTGGCCGCGCAGGCCGGGTATCGGGTGCTGTTGCCCTGGGGTGTGGAGGCGGAGCGACAGCAGGCGCTGCGTATTGCTGCGGGTTTTGAGGGGGCTCAGGTGCTGCCGTATCTGACCCTCGGACAACTGGCGGGTATTTTGAAATTCAGCCGTGGAGCGGTTTGTGTGGACACCGGCCTGGCGCACCTGTCGGCTGCGCTGGGAATGCCGACGGTAACACTGTATGGGCCGACAGATCCCCTCCTGATTGGTGCAACCGGGTACAATTCCTCCCATCTGGGCGCGGATGGTTTCGCCTGTATGCCATGTTACCGTCGCGAATGTGTGGTGGAGGGGTATTCCGGTCCGCAGGCCCAATGCCTGAAAGGTGTCGCGCCGCAGCGCGTGTGGGCGGCGCTGCAATTGCAGTTGCGCGGCGGCGGGACCACTAATCTCGTGTCTGAATCCACCAACCTGTGTTGAGTATGATTGTTGGACGGTAGATGACAAACACCTGTGAAGTCGAGCACCTGTAAAGTCGTGGAAAAGCGAATGCAAAAATATCGCGTGATAAACGGAGTAACCCGTGAAAAGCACATTACCTCGCTTTGACAAGGCTCAGATCCTGATTGTCGGGGATCTGATGCTGGACCGTTACTGGCATGGCATGGCCGCGCGCATTTCTCCCGAGGCGCCGGTACCGGTGGTCAAGGTGGAGCAGATCGAAGATCGTATCGGCGGTGCCGGCAATGTGGCCCTTAATGTGGTGTCCCTGGGGGCCGGTGCCGCCCTGGTGGCGGTGGTGGGCAATGACGAGGCCGGTGGCGTGCTACAGCAGCGTCTCGAGGCGGCCGGCATTCATGCCGACCTCCATCGCTCCAGCTCAAAGCCCACCATTACTAAATTAAGAGTGATCAGTCGCCACCAGCAACTGTTACGTCTCGACTTTGAAGAAAGTTTCGGCAGTGAGGACGCTGATGCGTTGCCCGCCAAGGTGGCGGATCTGCTGGGTGGCGTTGGCGTGCTGGTATTGTCGGACTACGCCAAGGGCGCTTTACAGGATCCCCAGGCATTGATCGCCGCGGCGCGGCGGGTCGGGGTGGCGGTGCTGGCGGATCCCAAGGGCAGCGATTTTTCGCGCTACACCGGGGCGACCCTGCTGACGCCAAATCTCCAGGAATTTGAAGCGGTGGTTGGTCCCTGTGGTGGCGAACAGGAACTGGTAGCGCGGGGGCTTGCCCTGCTTGATGAGTTACGCCTGGAAGCACTGCTGATTACCCGCGGAGAACAGGGTATGACGCTGTTGCGCCGCGATGCGTCGGAATTACACTTGCCCGCGCGGGCGCGGGAGGTGTTCGACGTCACCGGCGCGGGGGACACGGTGATTGCGGTGCTGGCGGCGGCGATCGCTGCGGGTTCACCCCTGCCCGAGGCGGTCGCGCTGGCCAACATTGCAGCCGGGGTGGTGGTGGGTAAACTGGGGACCGCGACCGTGAGCGCGCCGGAGTTACGCCGGGCAGTGCAACGGGAGCAAGGATCCGAGCGCGGGGTTGTGAATCACGAACAGCTACTGGTGGATATTGCCGATGCCCGCGCCCATGGGGAAAAAATTGTTTTCACCAATGGGTGTTTCGATATTCTGCACGCGGGCCACGTGGGTTATCTCGAGCAGGCGCGCAAACTGGGTGATCGCCTGATTGTTGCGGTCAACAGCGATCAATCGGTTACCCGCTTAAAGGGCCCCGGTCGCCCCATTAACAGTGAGGGGCGACGCATGGCGGTGCTGGCGGGTCTCGAAGCGGTTGACTGGGTGATCGCGTTTCCCGAGGACACCCCCGAGCCGCTACTGGAAAGCCTGAAACCGGATATTCTGGTTAAGGGTGGCGATTACACCAGGGAGCAGGTGGTCGGCTGGCAGATCGTCGAAGGCTATGGCGGCGCGGTACAGGTTCTGGATTTTCTCGACGACTGCTCCACCAGCGCGATTGTGGAGAAAATACAACAGAAGTAGACGCCGAATTTTTGGCGACGACCATTTAAACCCACAGACGTTGTGTGCTTTGCTCGCACCGCTAATGAACATTGCCCCGCGTTATTCGCGCGACGTGTTGCATGGCACTGTCGGTCCGTTCCTCGATCGAGCCGCGCAGTTCGATCACCTTAACCCCCAGATTGCGGGTCAGCTTGACGATCATGTCTTCGATATCGGCGCGATGCTGTTCGGAGTGAGGCCGCTTGCCATCCAGCTGCAGGGGGATTTCCACCGGCAGGAAAAAAAGCAGGTCAAACTGACCTAAATACCAGGGCAACAGTTGCTCGATCGCGGTTTTTAGATGCGGGTTTTTGGGCCCCTCCGTATGCAGGTAGGCGGCGTAATCGAGGAGTGTGCGATCGTAGATCATCAATTGATTACGGGGTTGCTCCAGGCGCCGCAGGTGTTCCCCGAGCAGCAGATAATAAATATGGTCCGCGCTCAGTGGTGGTTGGGTCCGACCCAGCAAGGGACGCAATACATCGATGGGTTCCGCCAGCGTGCGCACCGGCACCCCCTCGGAGCGCAGGGCGTCGCCCAGTGTTGTGGCGAGGGTGGATTTGCCCGAGCAGTGGCTGCCGGATATGCCAATCCGCCACGCGTCCTTTTTGAATGCCTCGCGGGTCATAATCTGTGCGCCGAAAATCCGTGGTTTAGTGCCTCGACGTTGTGGCGTAGATGCTCGGGGTTAAGGGTGCCGACGATGGCGCTGGTTACGCCAGCCCGTGCGAACAGTTGCTGGAACGTTTGTTCGATGGCAGCAGTGTTGGCAGGGCTGGCGGTGTTGGTTAGATGTCCGCTGGCCAGAATTTTTTTTATGAGCACCCCCTTGCGGTGGCGCGCGCAATAATCGATCACCGTTTCCTGATCCCGTTCCCGCAGGTTCCAGGTGACCATCACCAGGTCGCATTGCTGCGCCGCCAGCAGCCCCCCCTGCACAGTTTTGGTGGACATGCCAAAGGCGCGTATTTTGCCGGCTTGTTTCAGGTCCGCCAGAGCATCCAGCGTACCCTGGTGGCGAATAATGTCTTCGTCCGCGCCGTTGGAGTGCACCAGCACGATATCCAGTACCTCCCGATGCAGGCGGCGCAGGCTGCGTTCGACACTGAAGCGTGTATGTTCGGCGCTGAAATCAAAACGCGATTGACCGTCGACGAACTCTTCGCCTACCTTGGTGCACAGCAGCCAATGGTGACGCTGGTGTTTTAACGGCCCCTGTAACAGCTCCCCGAGACGAATTTCGCTGCTGCCGTAGGCGGGGGCCGTGTCGAGCAGATTAATGCCCAGATCCTGGGCGAGGGACAGCAACCCCACCACTTCCCCATCACTGGGCAATGCAAACGCGTCGGGATACTTTACCCCCTGGTTGCGCCCCAGCTTGACCGTGCCCAGTCCCAGCGCGCTAACGGCGATACCCGTCGCGCCAAGTTCTCGATGGGGAATCAACGCGGACCTCCAAACGCCTGTTGCCAGGGGGTGGCGGCCAGTGGTGGCGCGGGCAGCGCCAGATCAACGGCCTGTAACCCGGATCCGGAACAACCCCTGTCCGCCAGCAGTTTCACAACCTGGTCGGCGAGATTGGGCGCCAGTGTCATTTTGGTGGGCCAGGCGGCGATCACGTTGGCACAATTGCTGGCCCAGCGGGCGAAGGCCTGATCCGGGCGGGCAAAATTGCGTTGCAAGGGTTCCGCGCGATCTACGTTGAGGGTGGCCCACTGCGCGTTGCCAAGATCGACCCACGGCATTAATTCCGTCAATTCCCGTTGTGCGCGGGCGATCAGTTCGCTGGCGTTTTGCTGGGCTCCACGCTCCGCAAGGCTGCCCCCCAAATACCACACCTGGCTGCCGTCCCCGCAGGGGTGGCTCGAAATGGTGAGTCGCGGCACGCTCTCCGCCCCCAGGCAATGACCATAAAAGCGGTGTGGGTGGTGGTGCCTGACCATCACCTGCTGCAGCGGGCGACGTTGCATTTGCGGCTGTGCGGCGCCCAGGTCGGCGAGCAGTTGGGCATTGCCCTGTCCGGCGCACAGTACAAATGCACCGGCCTGCAACTGCCACGGCTGGTTCGCGTCGTTCAGGTTCAATGCCGTGTCGCCGTTGGCGAGTTGCGCCCATGTGGCCTGCTGCCAGTCCAGCAAAAAAATGCGCTCGCGATAGTTATCTGCCAGCGCTCGGACGACGGAGGGTACGTCGAGCACCATATCCACCAATTTGTACAGGTTGCCTTTGAACCGGCTCTCCTGAAACAGCGCGGGTCGTTCGGCGGCGGCCACGTGCTCGACGCGGCCGCGGGTCGCTTTACTGCCGAGAAAGGTCGCCATACGGGAGGTCACGCTGGCGCCTGACCACAGATAAAAATGATCGCTGAGGACCCGCGCCCCACGCAAATCCACGTCACCCTGCCCGGACAGGCACTTGCGCCAGTGCTCGGGCATATCCGCGACCGCCTGGGAGGCGCCGCTTAACGCGCCTCCCAGGGTGTACTTGATGCCGCCGTGAATCATGCCCTGGCTGGCCATGGTCTGTTCGCTGCCGAGGGCTTTGTGTTCCAGTAACACGGCGTTGTACCCTGATTTGCACAGGCGATTGAGCAACCACAATCCAGCCACTCCGCCGCCAACGATGGCGATATCGACACAAACAGTTGGGTGCGGGTGATCGGGCATAACAATTCTCACGTGTGGCGCGGTAGTATACCGGGTTTGCGGCACTCTTTTGCCGCGCCGACCCACTGCCGCGGTCCCATCGTGGGCAACAAATAAAGGAACCACCTTGGCGCGTTTTTTTTACAGTCTGTTGTTTTATCTGATTACCCCGTTAGTGCTGCTGCGCCTGTTGTGGCGGTCGCGCAGGGCACCGGCGTACGCCTGCCGCTGGCGCGAGCGCTTTGGCCTGGTGCCGCGGGTGGCCGGCGGCAAACAGGTGATCTGGGTACATGCCGTTTCGGTGGGTGAGACGGTTGCCGCCGCACCCCTGATCAACGCTTTGCTGCAACGCTATCCGCAGGCGGTGGTGGCCGTCACCACCATGACACCGACCGGTTCGGAACGGGTGGAGGCGCTGTTTGGCACCCGTGTCTACCACGCGTACGCGCCCTACGATTTACCATTGGCGTGGCACGGTTTTTTGCGCCGTGTCGCGCCGAGCCTGTTGATTATTATGGAAACGGAACTGTGGCCCAATATGATTCACGCCTGCCGCAAGCGGGCTATTCCGGTGGTAGTGGCCAATGCCCGACTGTCGCAAAAATCCGCGCAGGGCTATAAAAAAGGTGGTTCGCTCACACGCGCCATGCTGTCTTCTGTGACAGTCGTGGCCGCGCAAAATAATACGGACGGCGAGCGGTTTGTGAGCCTGGGTGTGGCGCCAACAGCGTTGCAGATCACGGGCAATCTGAAGTTCGACGTGGAGCTGGACGCGGCAATCCGGGAACGGGCCCTGGCGTTGCGCGAACAATGGCGGGGCCCGTCTCAGCGCCCGGTGTGGTTGGCTGCGAGTACGCACCGCGGCGAAGACGAGCTAATACTGGATGCGTTCGCGCGCATCCGCCAGCAACAGCCGCAACTGTTACTGGTGCTGGTGCCGCGCCATCCGGAACGGTTTGATGAAGTCGCCGCCCTGTGTGCAGCGCGACAGTACCAGGTCTGTCGGCGCAGCGCGGGGGTAGTGCCGACGGCCGACGACGATGTGTTGCTCGGCGATACGATGGGAGAGTTGGTGTCGTTTTTCGGTGCCTGCGATCTGACCTTTGTGGGTGGTAGTTTGCTGCCCATCGGTGGACACAATCTGATCGAGCCAGCGGCCTGGGGAATTCCGGTGCTCACGGGGCCCCACGTATTTAATTTTGCGGAGGTGGCGCGGGCATTACAGGACGCGGAGGCACTGGTAACCTGCCAGGACCCGCAACAGATCGCGCGGCGGGTTGTGGAGTTGCTGGATGATCCCGATGCCATGGGGCGCATGGGGCAGGCGGCCGTGGGGGTGGTCGTCGCTAATCGCGGCGCGCTCAACAAAACCCTGACTATTGTTGCTGGGTTGCTGGCACCGCGCTAGCTTTGCCCACCACCAGGGAGGGATCGAGCCACGCGTTTAGCTGGCCGATATCTTCCGGGCTCAATTGCCCCGCCACTTCCTTCAGTTGCAGCATGCTGGCAATGTAGTCGTAGCGCGCATTGGCGTAGTTGCGCTCCGCCTGATGCAACGTGCGCTGCGCCAATAAGACATCGACGATATTGCGCGTGCCAACCTCGTAGCCGGCCTGGGTCGCGTCGAGGGCGCTGCGGGCGGAGGTAACCGCCTGATTGCGGGCGTTGACCCGGGCCGCATTGGTCACCACCTTCAAATGCAGTGAGCGGGCCTGCTGTGTGGTTCTGCGGGCGCTGTACTGGTACCGCTCCTCGGCGGCAATAAATTGCTGGTGGGCCTGACGGCGCTGCGCACTGATCAGGCCGCCGCTAAACAGCGGCGCATCCACCCGTACGGATAGCACCGTGGGTTCGTTGTCCGCAAAAAAAGGTTCATTGTTGCCGGTTGAGTCGCGGGTAAACACGCCGTCGGTGTGACTGTTGGTGTAGGACAGATTGGCGCTGACTCTGGGTAGATGCTCTGCCTTGCTGGCTTTGGCGTTTTGCTCGGCGGAGGCCATGCGGTGATGGGCCGCTTGCAACGCGAAATTATTGCCGCTGGCAAATTGCACCCAGGCCTCCGGGTCCCGTGGTTCGGGCTCCACGACTGGAAAGCCAGCGGTGAGCCCCGCCAGCTCCCGGTGCGGCTGTCCGGTCAGCACCTCCAGGCTTTCGAAGGCGATATCCAGAGCGCTGGCGGCCTCCAGTGCATTGACCGCCGCTTCATCGTAGACCGCCTGGGCTTCATGCACGTCGGTGATGGGCAGCAAGCCCACCTCGAAGCGTTCCTTGGTTTGCTCCAGCTGACGCCCGATGGCCCGCTGTTCGGCCCGCGCCGAGCGCAGATCCTCACTGGCGCGCAATGCGCCAAAGTACGCGTCGGCGACGCGCAGGATCAAGCCCTGTTGTTCCGCCGCAAATTGTGCCGACGCTTCCCGATCCAGCTCCTGACCCTGCTTAAACGTAAACCAGGCGGGGAGGTCAAACAGGGGTTGCGAAAGGGAAACCATGTAGGTTTCACTTTCGTCGTCGTTTTCGCCAGTGTTGGACGGTCGAAATGTTTCGCTGAGCACCCGTGCGCTGCTGGTGTCACCCTGGCCGTCGGTGTATTCCGCCGAGGCGCTGATCTGCGGTAACAAACCTGCGCGGGCGATGGGTAGTGCCTCCCGACCGGCGCGGTAGGTGGCCCGCGCCGCACGCAGCTGCGGGTCATTGCCGAGTGCCAGCTGGTAAATATCCGCCAGGGAATCAGCACTGGCACTGGCGAGCGGCGCCACGCTTAGAACGACAACGCAAAACGCGCGGTTGAGCACATTATTCATGGATTTTTCCATTATAAAACCATTGATTGAGGTACGGGCAGGGCCGTTAGCGAGGGTGTCCGGTGCAATTCTAGCAGATCACCGCCCTCCGCGGCATTTTGGTGGACAGCAATTTGCCTGCCCGCTAGAGTGCAGACACACTGGTTCAACAGGCGCGATGCAATAGAGTCGAGAACGTGGCGATGGGTGACGATAATACGGGGCAGTACGGTATCGGGGACTATCGGGTTCACGACCTGCAGGAAATGTATCGAGGGTTTTTCACCTTGCAGCGCGCCCGCTTGCGGCATCGCCTGTTCGCCGGGGGCTGGGGCGGGGATATTACGCGGGAACTATTGCGGCGCGAGCCAGCGGTCGGTGTGCTCCTGTACGACCCTGCGCACCATCTGGTGGGGCTGGTGGAGCAGTTTCGAATCGGTGCTCTGGACAGACCCGCCGGGCCCTGGCTGCTGGAGGTTGTCGCGGGCATTGTCGATGGCGGCGAGGAGCCGGAACAGGTGGCCCGACGGGAGCTGCGGGAAGAGGCGGGAATAGACGAGGTTGACCTGTATCCAATCTGTGAATATTTCGTCAGTCCCGGTGGCAGTAACGAGCATATGACGTTATTTTGCGGGGTAACCAGCCTGGCGGGCAAAGACGGCATCTACGGTTTGCCCGGGGATGGGGAGGATATTCGCTTTCACGTGCTGGATGAAACGGTGGCCTTTTCCGCGTTGAGGGGCGGGCGCTGCGATAACGCGGCCACGATTATCTGTTTACAGTGGTTGCAATTAAACCGCGAACGATTAGACAGTGACGGGCTTAGCAGCCTGGAGTGAACCGGGTTAACAGGCTGACCAATTTAGTGGGGTATGGGGTAGTGTCGCGATTGAAGTTACGTTACAAGGTTGATCTCAAGGGATTTATGGCCGAGTGCTCGGCAAATTATTTGCGGTTGCACAAGCTTTTTCCGGCGCTGGCGCAGACGGACTCCAGGTGTATCGGCCTGCGGGCGGGAACACGGGATGTCGCTGAACAGGGCGACACGGTGGTGATGAGGGTGCTGGAAAGAACCCGCTACACCACGTTGCTCGCGATTGCATCTCGGAGTGTGGATCGCCCTCACTGGTGGCCTGAACCGGTCATGCAGGTGCGGCTCTATCACGACGCGCGGCTCGCAGAGGTGGTTGCCTGGGATCGAGAATTGCGGGTGTACCCGAAAAACGGGTACCCCAACGAGCGGATGCTACAGCCCGATGAGAAATATCAATGGAATCGTTATCTTGGAGAGTGGTTGGCGAACTGCATTGAACACGGTTACGCTGTGGAGCAGGACTTTCCCAGTGTGGTGACCGAATGAAGGTGACCGTCGCGTGGTTTGTCCCGCGACGCGAGTGGCGTGTCCGGGTCTGATCGAGGAGAGAAAATTGCCACGGACCCAAACCCGACGGGTTATTCAGATTACCGACCCCCATATCGGTGAAACCCGCGACCACACACTGGCCGGTATTCGTACCTACGACAGTTTCAGTCAGGTGCTGGCCGCTGTCGCCGCCGCGCAGGCCGCGCCGGAGCTGCTGATGGTGACCGGGGATATTGCCGCCCTGGGCACCCACAGGGCGTATCAGTTGTTTACCGAGCAAATCACTTTTTTTGAAATACCCTACGCCTGGCTACCGGGGAACCACGACGATTTTGCGGTGATGCAGGAGGGCATCCAGGCTTCTCCCTACTGGCCAGTTCTGGAGCTGGGGGATTGGCGGGTGGTTTCCATCAATACGGCGGTGTCCGGTCAGGTGGGTGGCCATCTGGTGGCGGACGAATTGTCCTTTCTCGACAGCACCCTGCGGCGCGACGCGGATAATCCAACCGTGGTATTTATGCACCACCCGCCTCTGCCGGTGGGTTGTGACTGGCTCGATAAACAACGTATCGCCAACGCCGACGCATTGCGCGGGCTGTTGCAACAACACGCGAATGTGCGCGCCATTTTCACCGGGCACGTGCATCAGCAACAGGCGTTGCGGTGGGCGGGTATACCGGTTTATACGACTCCCTCCACCTGTTTCCAGTTTGCGCCCAACAGCCCGCATTTTGCCCTGTCGGACGACCCGCCCGCCTATCGCTGGATCGATTTGCACGGCGATGGCCAATTGCAGACAGGCGTTGAGTATCTGCGGGATTTTGCACAGAAAGTTGATCATCGCACCGGTGGTTATTAAGGGTCGCACCCTGCGCCACTGTGCCGCTATAATCCGCGCGTAGTTCGCGGCGGAAGGTGGCCATGGCGTCACTGCTATACATTCACGGTTTCAACAGCTCGCCTCAGTCCCACAAGGCTATCGTTACCGGTCGCTGGCTGGCGCGGCACTATCCCGAGGTGAATTTTCTGTGCCCCGCGCTGAGTCTTTTCCCACAGACAGCCATGACCTGTCTGGAGCAAGTGCTGCGGGAACAGGATGACGACGTGTATCTGGTGGGCAGTTCCATGGGTGGGTTTTACGCCACCTGGCTGGCGCAGCGGCATACCTGCAAGGCGGTGTTGATAAATCCCGCAGTGGCGCCCTGGCGGGGCAGGGACTATTT
>JBFJMM010000008.1:0-20872 GCA_041633885.1 Porticoccaceae bacterium | reverse complement strand
ACCGTATCAGATAGCTGAGTGCTGGGCGGGCGCTGCAGGGATAGAGCGGGTGCGTGGAGCGCTTGCCAGGCATATTCCGGAATGTGGCTGTCGGCCAATGCCAGTCCGGAGATGGCGCTGGCGCCGAGGCGCGCGCGCAGGCGGTCGATAAGCTCGCCGGTGGCATCATCGCCGGTACCGGCGCTGCCCGTTGCGACGCTGCGGGGCGCAAGCAGATCGCGCTCCACATAGCGAGCGGGATGTAATTCCATGGCGGTTAGCGCGACTTTTTCCACCGGCGCGTCAAGGGTCAGCGGCGCCAGTTTGAGGCGGCTGAGAGACAGAAAATAATCGGCCTCGTTGCGTGGGTTGGCGCAGCTCAGGACAAGGGTTTTAACGGCGCCATTTTGCTGTTGCAGGCGCCATTCGAGGCCACCGCAGTGTAGTTGCCGGGCGCGCAGGTAACCGCACAGGGCCAACAGCAGGCGGTGCATGGGAAACAGTAGCATTTCGGTGCTGGTCAGCCCGTCCATGAATTCCAGTGCGTCGTCAAATTGCGGTGGCAGTTGCAGTGCCTGGCGCAGATCCGGTCGCTGTCCGGTGACCCGTTGTAAATAATGCAGAAAGTCCTGCCCACAGCGTTTGCCCAGAGCCGCAGTGGGGAGGCGCAGCACATCGCCAAGCTGGCGCAGGCCGGTGCGTTGTAAACCGGCCTGCAAGGTGGCGGGACAGTCCAGTACGGACAGGGGCAGTGCGTGCAGGGCGCGATTAAACAGTGCGGTGTCAATGACAGTCCCGGTGCGATCATCGAAAGCAGTGGTAGCGTCCACCGCGCCACAGCTGATCAGTTGCGCGGCGGCGGGGGTGGGGGCAAGGCCGAAGGTATAACTGTAGTGGTGTGCGGCGACCTCTGTGGCGATCAGTGCGCACAGTCTGCCCACCCCGCCAAATAGTTTCAGGCTGCCCTGTATTTCCAGCAGTAACTTATCCGGGGGCTGTACGCAAACGGTGGAGGTGAAGCGGTAGCACCCGTATGCCAGGTGTTGCAGTGCCCGTTGTTCGCGGGCGGTGTCCCGGGTGGCGGTCTGCAGATCGGGACACAGGCTGTATGCCGTGCCGAGAGGGGTGTCAGGGGTAATGCCACAGGCCAGCGCCGCTGAATTACAGAATGTGATGCGATGCCCGCTAATCACCACGGTGGGTTTAAGTGGTGATTGCCCGATGGTTTCAGCATCTTTTGTTGCGCGCAGCCGACTGCCTGTACCGTCGGCATGGCCATCACCGATAACGTCGATGAATATTTCCAGGGGTAATTGGGGCAAATGCAGGCATAACCACAGCATAGGAGACTCACTGCAACGGTTGGTGCAGCTGCCGGGCACCGGTGCGGATTTGTGGTGGTGCGACGGGCGCTGGTTCAAAGTCTGTCGCGCAAACCGGTTGCGGCGTTGGCAGGTGCTGTGTGGGTATGGCGCGCTGGCTGAAAATAGCGGGGCGCGGTAAGCGCAGGGATTGCCCACTCCAGCCACCCCGTTGCTTGAGGATGGTGAGCTGGCACGCGCCCGCTGTGGACTCGATGGCGATGCGCAGGGCCGCGGGCGAGGGCTGGGTTGCTACCTGGTGGGAGCGAAACAGGACTGCCAGCCCCGCCGCGCCCGCCTGGGCAGCCAGTTGCAGTTTGCGTAATTGGGGCACGCTCAGGTTCGCTGTTGTCAGCCAGGTCAGGACGGCGCCCCCCGCTGCGGCGCGCAGCCCCTGTTCCGTCGCCCATAGCTGGTCGCGCAGGGTTTTTGTGTGTACCACCAGCACCTGCTCGAGTCTGATGTTCCAGTGTTGCCATGCCGGCGCGTAAGGTAGATGGGGGGGAGCGATCAGTACCAGGGAGTGCCCTGCGGTACTCAGCTGTGCCAGTGCCGGCGCCAGCAGGTGCAGTTCCCCGCTACCGGGTTGATGGCACAGGAGTTCCGTCAGGGCGCCGGTTGGCCAGCCGCCGTGATGCAGGCTGGCATTCAGCGGCGCATAACCGGTGGCCATGCCGTGGGTCCTGTGCGGGGCTGCCGAAGCCTGCCAGAGGTCGGGCCGTTTGAGCAGTGAGGCGAGTGTCGAGTTCATGGTCCGCTGACTGTGTGGTTGCCATGCCGGGTGGATTGTTCGCGACGACCGGGGTCTGGGCGATATACTGTAAATATATACAGTATATGGAGGATTGTCACCCGCTATTGACTGGTGGCTGGTAACTGGCGGTGAGCGGGGGTGCGGTGCGCTGTCCTGGACGGTGGATGCGGAGTCCCTGCGGCGGCCTGAGGACCGCGGGAGTGGTAAGATTAGCGCGTCTTCGACCCCAGTTGACTATGGGAGGTGTCCGTTAGCGTTTCTATCGAAATGACAGCAATCCTCACCGCAATCGCGTTTGCGGCGGGGTTTATCTCCTCCATTGCCGGGGCGGGTGGTTTGCTGACGCTGCCGGCCCTGCTGTGGGCGGGCTTGCCACCGCTCCAGGCCCTGGCCACTAACAAGGTGCAGAGCGCACTGGGCACTGCGGCATCGGCCTGGAATTTTTTTCGCAAGGGGCATTTGCAGCTCGCAGACATAGGGCCCGCGCTTGGCTTTGCGCTGGCGGGTTCGGTCGCGGGTACGCTGGTTGTCCAGCAACTGGGAAACGAAGTGCTGCGGCGGTTATTGCCTGTTTTTTTGATTGTTATCGCCGCATATTTTTTATTGTCCCCGCGGGTGTCTGACCAAAGCTCCAGGCCGCGCCTGTCCCGCTGGCAATTCGGCGGTTGTGCGGCGTTGGGCATGGGGTTTTACGGCGGTTTTTTTGGTCCCGGCATGGGTTCGATATTCCCTTTTCTATTTGTCTGGTTACTGGGTCATAACCTGCGCAGCGCGACGGCGCACACCAAAGCCATGGTGCTAACCATTAATGGCGCCTCCGCACTGCTGTTTATTTACCACGGCGGTGTACTCTGGGATCTCGCTCTGATCATGTCCGTCGCGCAGATCATCGGCGCATATCTGGGCTCCAGTCTGGTCATTCACCGCGGTGCGTCACTGGTGCAACCGCTGATTGTTGCGGTTACACTGATTCTGTCGATTAAGTTATTGTTCCCATAAGAAGTCTGCCAGGAACGGATTACTATGAGCTTATCCACATGAGCTATGTGCTGACCCTCGCGTTAACGTTGGCGGTGGTTCTGGTAGCCATGTGGGTGTTTATGAAGGTGGGAACACCGGTCTACCGTTTGCAACGGGAAAACCTCGTGAGTCTGCTGCGCTTACTGGTGAGCGGTCGCGCCACCCAGCAGGATTGGGATGTGTTTGTGGCCATACCCATTCGCCACGATCCATTTTTGCGCAATATTCAGGAGCGCTGCATAGACATTGCGCAAACCGAATTTACCGGCGGCCCAGGCTTACTTTTTTCCCCGCTGGGGGTGGCCAAACTTGAGTGCTTGTTAAAAGAATTAGAGGCCGAAGCACAGGTGACCCCGATCAAAAATGCACCCGCGCAAAGTCTCCAGCGCGAAAGAGGAGAGTAAAAAATACAATCTGATAAAGTTTTAAGGACATAAACGCGATGGATAATGTTTCTGCGGTAGCAAAATTTGTGTTGCTGTTTGCGGCTTTTGTAGTGGTGATAGCCGGCATGAAAATGGCGGAGCCCCTGTTGGTGCCATTTTTGTTGTCGGTGTTTATCGCACTGATCTGTTTTCCGATCCTGACCTGGCTTAAATCGAAACGGGTGCCCAATAGTGTGGCGATCCTGCTGATTGTACTGGCGGTGGTGCTGGTGGGCATGTTAATCGGCGCGGTGATGGGTGCGTCGATTCGTGATTTTCGTGAAGAATTGCCGGCCTACCAGACCCGCTTGCAGGGTATGAGCGTGGTGACCCAGCAGTGGCTGGCGGAGCGGGGTCTGGTGTTCGATAGCAACCAGTGGCGGGCAAGTTTTAACCCCAGCGCAGTGATGCAACTGGCGGGCAATACGCTGGCATCATTTGGCAATGTGATGACCAACGCCTTTCTGATTTTACTGACGGTCATTTTCATTCTCACCGAGGAAACCGGATTCCGCGATAAACTGCGATCCGCGCGCGGTTCGTCCGAGTCGCTGGCGGGACTGGAAACCTTTATCGAGAGCGTCAATCGCTATCTGTCCATTAAAACCTTGCTGAGTCTGGCAACGGGTGTCCTGGTGGTGGCGTGGCTGTGGCTGCTCGGCGTCGACTATGCGGTGATGTGGGGGCTGCTGGCATTTTTACTGAATTTTGTACCCACCATCGGTTCGATTCTCGCGGCGGTCCCCGCCGTGTTGTTGGCGTTAATCCAGCTCAATCCATGGTCGGCCGGACTGGTGGCGATTGGTTATCTGGTCATCAATATCGTTTTCGGCAATATTCTCGAACCGCGACTGATGGGGCGCGGCTTGAACCTGTCGCCGCTGGTGGTGTTTTTGTCCCTGGTATTCTGGGGGTGGGTGCTGGGTCCAGTGGGCATGCTGTTATCCATTCCACTGACGATACTGGTAAAAATTGCCCTGGAAAACGACCCGCAAACCCGCTGGCTGGGCATTATGCTGGGTGCGGGCAAGGTAGCGCCCGCACTCGGTAATGAAAAGGGCGAAGCAACGGCAATTCACGACAAAACCTGTGCCAAAGCAGATGATTAACGGGGCGCTCGGCAATTTGTCTTACCGGCGGTGGCTGGCACTAATACTGCTGTTACTCCTCACAGGTTGTGGGCAGGGGGACAAGTATCCGTCGGCGACGGTGGATAACAGGGCGCCGACACCCGGTATTCAATGGTTCGCCGGTACGGTGGAAGAAGCCTTTGCCCACGCCGCGACGGTAAACAGGCCGGTGTTTCTATATTGGGGCGCCGACTGGTGCCCGCCCTGCAATCAGCTCAAGGCCACGGTGTTCGAACAGCGAGAATTTATCGAACAAAGTCGTCTGTTTATTCCGGTTTATCTCGATGGCGATACGCCCCGCGCACAGCAAATTGGCGAGCGGCTTGGGGTGATGGGTTATCCAACCGTGATTGTGTTTAACCCGGCTGGCGAGGAGTTAACCCGAATCCCTGGTGGCATAAATCTCGATCATTATTTGCGGGTGCTCGCCCTGTCCCTTGAACAGTTGCGTCCAGTCGCCGTACTGGTGGCGGCGGCGGTTAACGGGGAGAGTCTCTCGGAAGACGATTGCCAGTTGTTGGCCTGGTACAGCTGGGCGCAGGATAACGGGCAGGCGCTGGCGGGCAGGGAACCGCTGGCGGTGTTTACCCGTTTGCTGGAAATCTGCGGCGCTACCAGCACAGTGGTGACCAGTCGCTTGGGTATGGTGGCACTGAATGCATGGTTGACGGCAGATCGCAGTGCGGAAACTGCGCGTAGCAAAACTGATGAACACCAGCGCTTGGTCGCAACCGTACTCGAGGATCGCGCGCTATCGATTGCAAACATCGAGCCGCTGGTTTATCAGGCTGGAGATATTGTTGCCGCGCTGACCAGCCCGGGCGCGGAACGGGAACTATTGCGGCAGCGTTGGCTGAGTCGACTACGGAGTCTGAGCGTGGATCCAGACGTGGCACTCGCGGATCGTCTGGCTACTCTCTATGGGGAACTCCAGCTGGCGCGGTTGGCAAATCCTTTTGATGGCTATGGAACGGAGTTAATTGACAGAGTGCAAGAGCAGGTTCACTGGGCGGACAAACAGGCGACGACAGCCTTTGAGCGCCATGTGGTGATCAGCGTGGCCTGGGATGTGCTTTACGAAGCAGGTCTGGAGCGCCAGGCGGGGGACTTGCTGCTGACGGAAATGGAGAAGTCCCAGGCGCCCTATTATTTTATGCTGGAGTTGGCCACTATCGCGGAAAAAGCCGGTCGGGAAGACGAAGCGCTGGCGTGGCTGGAACGCGCCTGGCACGCGGCGACCGGTTCCGCAACGCGTTTTCAGTGGGGCGTAAACTATCTGCAGGGGCTGTTAAAAATGGCGCCCGAAGATACGGCGCGGATCGAGGCGACGGGTGTCGCGGTGCTCTCGGAGCTGGCGGAACAGGATGCGCCGCTGTTTCAGCGCAATCGCCAACGCCTGGAAAAACTCGGTACAGCGCTGGTGGAGTGGAACGATTTTTTTGAGCAACCCGGAGTGCTCGCCACGTTCAGAGCGCTGCTGACGCCGTTATGTGAAGGGGAATCACCTGGATCTCACGCCACTAATTTTTGTCGAGAGTTTCTGCGAGTGGAGTAACCGCGTCAGATGAGAAAAATTACTGGCGCATTGGAATATTGCACAGCAGACGCGACGAACGCGGCGGTGCACAATGGTGGCGAGCCCGATAAGGGTTTTGCTGTCGGGCGTGATATCGATCCGCGAGCGACGCTGCGTGCGCTACTGCCCGGTGCGAAATTAACAATCACCGCACTACAAAATGTTCCGCAGCTGCGCCTGTGGTTGATTGACCCGGCGGGTATGCAAGCGCCGCTATCAGAGCAGGAGGTCGACGCGGTGTTTACCGCGCCACCCTACTGGTGTTTTTGTTGGGGGAGTGGCAAGGCGCTCGCCGAATATATCTTGCGGGAGATTCCGGAAAACATTGCCGATGCGGCGGTACTCGATTTCGGCTGTGGCAGCGGCGTGGCGGCAATAGCCGCCGCGCTGGCAGGCGCGCGGCGGGTGATTGCCTGTGACAGTGATCCGGTGGCGCTTGCCAGCGCGGCACACAATGCCAGGCTGAATGGGGTTGAGCTCGGCTATGCAACTGATGTTTTTGAAGTGGGCGAACAGGTCGATTATTTATTTGCGGCAGATGTGCTCTACGATCGGGAAAACTTTTCGTTGCTGCAACAGTTCAGGCGGCTCGCCAGGCGAGTGATTATCGCCGATTCGCGGGTGTCTGACTTCGCTGCCGATGGTTATACGCTGATCAAGCGGCATTGGTCGGTGACTCAACCAGACCTGGGGGAACCACCACAGGTGGCGCAGGTGGCGTTTTATGGTGCATCCGGAACCCCGTGAAACAATGTGTATTGCGATGTTTGTTGCCAGGGTAGAGGCCGTTGCTGTTGGTCGCTCGAAACCGGCCTCTGGCGATGATGTCCTTCATAATGGCTGAATTTATAGGTAAGATCGACCCACACTAGCAATAATAAGAGTGGCTGGTATTCAACATGGGTGGTCCGAGTGAAGCAATCAAAACCGTTTGACAGTGCGTGGTTGGCGCGGGTTGTTGGCGCGCAGCAGGCAGAACAAAAAGCGATATCGCGGCTATTACACGACGAGTTCGGGCAGTCGCTGGTGGCGGCCAAAAGCTTTGTCGTCGCGGTTGCGCAAGTGGGTGACGGAGAGTGCCTCGACGATATTCGCGATATGGCGGACGCGGTTAAAGAGATGATCGAGGGCACCTATATAGCGACTTATGATCTGATGCGAGAGCTCGATACGGGCATTGCCCCGGAGGCACCGTCCGCGGAACACATACAGGGGCTACTGCAATACCTGCGCTTTGAGCAAAAGCGCATTGCCCTGTCGTTCAGTGGCGGTGATCAGATGGATCTGTTGCCAAACTGGGCGCGGGCACTGCTCTTGCGTTTTACGCGTACGCTGCTAACCGGCGTGAATCGCCATGCCAGCGGCGTCTGCAAAGTGAAATTAACTGTGAGCGCAGACGCCACCGGCCGCACGACCCTGGCGGTAGAGCATAATGGTGTGGCCACATCGCCGCAATTCGAGCGGCATCCCTTATTGCTCGGATTGGTGCGCGGCGTGCAGGCGCTGGGTGGAGAGTGCGTGGTGAGTGAAGATGCGTCACAACAAGAACATATAACACTGACCTTCGATTTTCCCGTGGATTAGCCGGACGCGCTATGGTCGACGCAACTGTCTCGGTATTACTGGTCGATGATCACTCCGTGGTGCGGGCTGGCTTTCGCTATTTACTCGAGCGGGTGGACGGTTTCGTTGTTATCGAATCCGACTCTGCGGAGGCAGCCTATCGCATCTACCGGGAAAAAAAACCGGACGTGGTGGTTATCGATATGTCCATGCCCGGTATCGGTGGACTCGAAGGGATTCGCCGCTTGCGGGCCAGCGACGAAACATCGCGCATAATCGTCCTGAGCATGTACAACGACCCCTCTTTCGTGACGCGAGCCATGGAGATGGGCGCCCTTGGATACCTGAGTAAAAATTGCGGACCCGAAGAGCTGGCCAAGGCGATTGCAGCGGTGATGCGGGGGGAGCGTTACTTTAGTTCCGACATCGCACTTGAGGCGGCCGGTGATACCGGTGGCACAGACCTAAGCAGTTTGTCCACCCGCGAGTTTCAGGTGTTCCGTATGCTGGCGGACGGCGCGTCGGTCAAGGATATTGCCGATACCCTGAGCCTGAGCCCCAAGACCGTCAATAATCATCGTAGCAACATCATGGAAAAACTGCAGTTACACAATGCCGTGGAGATGACTCGCCTGGCGGTGCGGGAGGGAATTATAGACGCCTGAAGCACCGGAGGCGGATCCTGTGCGCATCGACGCGGCCCGTCATCGCCGAGTGCCCGCAGGGCGACATTGACGGCAAAGGTTGAAAAGAGTATAACTTTCTTTCGTAACTATTTGATTAAAAAGGTTTAATAAGTAAAATCAAGGCGTTAGGTCAGGTGCGTTTTTGCGCTGGAGCAATTAGTTGCTGGATTGCAGCAAGCCCACTGGGATTAAAGTTTCCATCACGACTGACGCTATATCGTGGACAAGACGGAGGTGGTCGCTTGAACGACATAATCAAAATATCCTGCATCGGTGTCGATGACAAGGACGTGGCCGTGATCAGCAGTATTCTCAAACTGGCTCCCGAGCTGAAGGGTAAGTTTGAATTGATCGGTACCGAGCAGAAAAGCGAGGCCAATCTGCTGTTTGTAAACGCCGACGATGCGGAGGCCCTCGGCGAATGGCAGACATTCAGCGCCGAGCGTGGCGACGTAGTGCCCATTGTTATCTACAGTGGCGAGGCGCCAGATATAGATGCCATCACCATGAAACGGCCGTTGGCCATGCGACGGCTTATCGACAGCCTGAAAACAACCATATCCACCGAGCGCGAGGTGGTGGTGGCGACCACTGGCGGAATTAAAAAGATTCTGGTGGTGGACGACAGTTTCCCGGTGCGCAAATACATGGAGCAAAAGTTGCCCCTGCTTGCCGACGGTGAACTCAGTTTGAATTTCGCGGAATCCGGTGCCGAGGCCGTCGACCGGGTCAAGGAAACGGCCTACGACCTGATTTTTCTCGACGTCATGATGGATGATATGAATGGCTATAAGGTCTGCAAGTGGGTGAAAACGGTGCGGCCAGAGACTGCGGTGGTGATGCTGACCAGTAAAAATTCGCCCTTCGACAAGGTGCGCGGCACCATGTCGGGATGTGACGACTACGTGGTAAAACCTCCCAAGGATGAAACGCTGAAGGATATATTGCAGCGCTTTTAACGGGTGCTGGACAGTCGCGGGTCCGCGCGGAAAGCACATAAGGAAGAGATTACGATGGCAGTTGCGAAAGTTCTGGTGGTGGATGATTCGCCAGCGGAACTGGAAAATATTAGGTTAATGGTGGCGACGACGGGGCGCACGGTGTTGACCGCCACCTCGGGGCATGAGGCGGTGGTGGTGGCTGCCAACGAGCAGCCCGACCTGATTTTTCTGGACATAGTCATGGATGAGCTGGATGGCTATGGCGCCTGTCAGGCTATTCGCGAAAATCCAGACACCAGCCATATTCCGGTGGTGATGGTGAGTTCAAAAAGTCAGCGGTTCGATCGCATATGGGCGGATCGGCACGGCGCTCGCGGCGTCATTTCAAAACCCTACAGCGTGCAGGAAATTACCGCGCAGCTGGAAAAGTACTGACGGGGAATGCCGTGGAAAACCAGGAATCGCGATTGGTGGTACCCAGTGAAGCTCTGCAAAAGGAGTTTGTGCTGGCGAGTGCGACCACTGTTGTGCCAGATACGGGCACTTTACGCGGTACGTTTCATGGTTTCGTCATCGGTGAAATCGGTTTGCTGCTGCCCAAAAAAGAAATTTCCGAAGTGCTGGAAAGTATTAACAGTTGTCGTTTGCCGAATACCTCCCCTGTGCTGTACGGCATGGCCAATTTGCGAGGGAAAATAGTTCCGCTCTTCGATTTACATCGGTTGCTGGGTATTGAACCTGCGCAGCAACGCATGTTTTTGGTGGTTGGCGATGGCGGTGACGCAGTCGGCGTGCTGCTGGATCGTTTGCCACGTCGGGTGGTGATTGCGGCCACCGATAAATTACCGATAGTTCCCCCATTGCCACCGGCGCTGCGCCCATTTGCACGGGCGGCCTACGACGTGCAGGGGGTGTGGCTGGACTGGGATTTAGGGGGATTTTTTGCGTCACTGCAGGAACAAATTCGCTAGTCACCGGTGCGCTTCGGGTGATGAACAAGTGCTGAATTTATCAATCCAAGACTGAGCAAGGCATATATTTATGAAGCTGAAAATCGCGACGAAACTGGGCGGCGGTTATTTACTGTTGACAGTATTTGTACTCATTGCCGGTGGCGCCGGGGTGTACGGTGTGAGTCGCCTTGCCGACACATTGGAGTTCGTCACGACAGACGCCTGGAATGCCGCGAACGGGGCCATGGGGCAGTCAATAGCGGTGCGCGAACAAATGCTGGCAGTGCAGGATATCGTCCGCTGGACGCAAAGCGGTGATCGACTGGGTGGTCAGCAATACGGCGAAAAAAGTAATGCGGAATATTTGCTCGAGGCACAGGCGCGACTACAGACGGCGGTGAGGTTCGGTTCGGATGCGGGAGAGCGCATGCTGGATTCTACGTTGATGGACGAGCAGGTGGCGAGATCACTTGCAGGGGCGGTCAGCCGATATCAGGGAACCCGGGATCAGATGCTGGATGCCCATGCCCGCTTCGTAATGTTCGACACGGACTTGCAGGCTGGCATTGGCAGTTTCAGGGAATTGTTGGGTAATCTCAAGAGTGTGGCCAAGCGGGCAACCGATGAATTTGAGAATAACACCAATCGGCAATTTTCCTGGAACAGTGGGCTGCGGGAAAAATGGCAGGCGGCGCAAGGGGTCGCTGCGATCGAGAATGCATTTTTACAGCGCGTCGACGCCTACAAAATTTTCGTTGCCGGCGGCAGCATCAAAACGCGGGCGGAAGAGGCGCTGGCCTCGAGTCTGACAAAAATGCGAGACCATGTTTCTATCATCGGAAGTTTGCCATTGTTCAGGGATTTTCGCTCCGACAAGGAAGGTGCGTCGATAAACCCGCAATTGATGAAGCAGCTTGGCGTCACTCTCCAGGAGGCCAGCGTGAGCGAGATGTTGAGCGACGAGCTGGATATTCACGAAATGGAGTTTAAAACGGCCGTCGAAGCCTACAACGCGTATCGTGTAAGCCTGCAGGATTACGAGCGGGTGGCGGCGGAGTTGATGACAATATTGGATGAAGTGGAACGTATCGGCGACGCCGCGGTGGAACAACAGGCGGCCCCCATTCAGGCCACGATTACCAGGGCCTACGGTGTGATTGCCGTGGTGGTGCTGCTGGCTGCCACCGTCGCGCTTGCGTTAGCGGTACTTATGACCCGCGTGATGCGCGCCATATTTCGGCGAGTCATCGACGTTGCCGAGGGCGTTACCAAAGGGGAACTTGAGACGGTTGAGATCGCTGACGCAGAGCTGGGCGATGAAATTGGCGACACCCTCACCGCAGTCAAGGCGATGGTGGAAAAGCTTGGCGACGAAAACCGGCAGCTCAACGATTCGATCATTGATTTATTGGAAGCCACCGCGCAACTTAGCGAACGGGATCTTACGGTTCGGGTTCCGGTGGCCAACGATATTACCGGGCCGGTATCGGATGCCGTTAAGGTGCTGGCCTACGAAACCGCTAAAGTATTGAAAGAAATTCGCGATGTGGCGGAGCAGGTAGAGGATGCGTCCAACACGGTTCGCGACCAGGGTAACAAGGTATCCGAGGCCTCGGCGGAGGATCGCGAGATGACCTTTGGGGCAATCGCCGTGTTGACCGATCTCGGGGATGGCGTGGCCAAACTTGCCGATCTTGCGGAAAACTGTAACGCCATGGCGCGGCGCACAACAGGCGCCATTAGCGATGCCCTGCAGGAAGTGTTGAATACCGGCAAAGGCATGAACGATATACGGGAAACCATTTCCGAGACGGAAAAGCGCATCAAGCGGCTGGGTGAGCGGTCCCAGGAGATCAGTTCAGTGGTGGAGATTATCAACAACGTCGCCGAGCGTACCCATATTCTGGCCCTGAACGCGTCGATGCAGGCGGCCGCGGCCGGCGATGCGGGGCGCGGTTTCGCGGTGGTGGCCGACGAGGTGCAGCGCCTTGCCGAGTCGTCCCGGCAGTCGACCTCTGAAATTGCCGCACTGGTCAGCAATATTCAGTCGGAGACCGCGGAAACCATGGCCGCCATGAACAAGGCCATTGGCCAGGTTGTCGACGGCACCGCAATGGCCAATAAATCCGGTGAACAGATGGAATCCACGGTGAAAATTACCGAGGAGCTGTCAGGCGTGATCGGGGAGATCGCGCAGTCTGCCAGAACGCAAGCGGATACGATTGAGGTCGTGGCAGGACAGGCAGGGCGGGTAACCGAAACCTTGACAAAAACCGGCCAGGAAATGGAGGAGCAGGGTGCGGTTGTTGAAAAGCTACTTGCCTTCGCACGGCAGCTCACCGCGTCCGTACGGCAATTTAAGCTGCCGGATTGATCTTCGACTGGGCCGGGTGGCCGTCAGGTTATAACCGGACGGATTCAGAGAAGTTTGTATGGGTAAGACCGCTGAAATTGAAATTTTGCACGGTGTGATTGGCACCACGGCGGAGTTGCTTCCCGAACTCATCCCGTTGTTAATGGGTGCGGGTGAAGAACCCGCACAGGGTCTGACCAGCCTGCAGGAACAGTTGGATAATATCAGCATGACGGCGGGTTTTGCTGGTCTGGAAGGGCTGTCACGGGCCGCCCAACTTTTATCCGAACACCTCGCCACTTGTTGCGGTATCGATCAACAGCTCCCTCTGGAAGAGCTCGACAAGCTTGTTTGCTGGGTCACCGAGGCGCAGGCGTATCTGCGCCCCCCCGTATCCGCGGAGTGCATTGGCGCTTTGTTGGATCCGCTGCCCGAAGAACGTCGCGAGGTGTTGTACGAGGTATTGATGCGGGAGTCAGAAGGAGAGTCCTCCCCGGTTGACGAGTCCGGTGAGGAGGACGACTTTTCCGAAATGAGTGACGCGGGGCCGGGGCTGGCGCTGGTCGGCGACGGGCCCGCGACCCGCTCCGAACAAATCATATCCATGGACGGCATGGACGACCTGCTCGCGGGAGACGGTCCGGGTAGCGTAGAAACCAGCATCCTCGGTATGTTGCGGCAGGAAATTGAAGAAATAGCGCCCCGCCTGAGTCACTGCGCGGCGGCGATCGGTAGTGCCAGCGAGCTTGCCGAGGCCGCGGGTGAACTGACCAGCTACGGTGAACTCATAGAACGGCTACACGCGGCGAGTACTGGAGCAGGACTCGTCGGTATGGTGCAGATCGCGGAGTTTTTAACCGACAACCTTGGCTTGTTGCTGACCGCCGCGGACGATCAGCGTCGCGCAATGACGCCCCTGCTGGCCGGGTGGCCGCAGCCGATTACCGCGCATTTGGCAGACCCCGCGGATAACAGTCTGTGTCTTGCCGCGGTTAAGTACCTGGAAAATCGGGACTGGCTACAACCGCTGATTGACGAGAATGTAAAACAGCTGTTGAAAGGACTGGTCAAGGATACGGAAATTAGCGGTGAATGCGTTGGCGAATCCCGTGCCACACAGGCTACAGCGGAGGACGTCGAATTAAAAATTGCCGACGATGTGAGCGCCGAGCTGGTGGAAGCGTTCTTTACCGAGTCACCGCGCTACGCGGAGCAGCTCGCCAGTCATATCGCGGGTATCGCCAAAGGTGAGGAAGTACAAAAGCATCTTGCCGCGTCGCAACGTATCTCGCATACCCTGAAGGGTTCCGCCAATATGCTGGGGGTCAAAGGCCTCGCTAATTTATCTCATCACCTGGAAGATATTTTTGAGCATCTGGCCCAGATTGATGCCGCGCCACCGAAGCCCCTGGCGGCCACCATGCAGGAAGCGGCTGACACCATTGAGGTGATGCTCGAGGCACTGCAGGGAATCAGTCCCGCGCCAGCGGAAGCCCTGAACGTATTACAGGATGTGCTGAACTGGGCCAATCGTATCGATCGCGGCGATATTCGCAGTGAGGACTTCCACGAGGGCGCCCGGGCGCCACGGGTCAACGTGGTGGGCGGCCCCGCCGAGGCCGGTGACGCTGCCGGTAAGGAGGATGAACCCGCACAGGCGCAGGTGCAGGAAGCGCTGCGGGTGCCGCGGGATATTATCGACAATGTCCTGAACATGGTCGGTGAAGCCGCCATATCCCTGAGTCAAATACAGGAACGCCTGCAAAATTTGCGCGAGTCTGGCGTGGCTATGCGGCGCAATGACAGTGTGTTGCAAACCCGTCGTTTTGAACTGGAGGAACAGGTCAGTGTGCGCGGGGTAGCGGCCCAGCAGAAGGGTTTGGTCGCCAACGGCGAGCACTTCGATACCCTGGAAATGGATCAGTACGATGAGTTTTACACCGCAACCCACAGTTTTATTGAAGCGGTTTCCGATACCCGCGAAGCCTCCCGGGAAATCATCGAAGAAGTTTTGCGGCTGGAAAATTTATTTCTTCACCAGCAACGGCTGAATCGCGCCTTGCAGGATATGGTGATGTCGACCCGCACGGTGGCCATCAGCTCGATCAGTCCGCGTTTGCAGCGGGCGGTGCGCCAGGCGGCGCGTATGACCGGTAGGGATGTGACCCTCGACATCCGCGGCGAACAGTTGATGGTGGATGGCGATGTGGTGGCAAAGCTGGTGGATCCGCTGATGCATCTGTTGCGCAATGCGGTCGACCACGGCATCGAGATGCCGCAGGAGCGCGCCGCGAAGGGTAAGGATCCTGCGGGGCTGATTACGCTTGATTTCGAACAGGCGGGCAACAATATCGTGGTGAGCTGTCGCGATGATGGCGCAGGTCTCGATTACGATAGAATTTTAAAGCTGGCGGTCGAAAGGGGCCTTGTCCGGGAAAATGATACGCTGGAACGGGACGCGATCGCACGGCTGATTTTGGCACGGGGGTTTTCAACCCGCGATGAAGCTACCCAGGTATCGGGCCGCGGCGTCGGCATGGATGCGGTGCACGCTGCGATTGTTGAACTCAAAGGCACTTTGCACGTCGGCGACAACCCGTCCGGCGGCACGCTGGTCGAATTGCGTCTGCCGGTCACACTGCTCACCAGCCATTCCGTGGTGGTTGGCGTGGGTGATCTACAGTACGCAATACCGACGGATACGTTGATGCAAATACTGAGTTCAGGTGTGGGAGTCGTCTCGCGTATTGGGGGTGAACCGGCGTACACCCTGGGCAGGGACATTTATCCACTGCGGGCCTTGAGTAGCCTCCTGGGGCAGGCTGATAACGGCAATGGCGACGTGAGTTACTATGCGGGAAAAGTAATTCTCCTGGCGCGCACCGAGCAGGGAATTTCCGCGATTGCAGTGGACCAGGTACTGTCGAGCCACGAACTGGTGATAAAAAATCTCGGTAAATACGTGGGCCATGTGCGGGGCATTGCGGGGGTGTCCCTGCTGGGAGATGGACGGGTAGTGCCGGTACTCAACTTAATTGAGTTGACCAGTAATGCCCCGAGCGCCACTGTGGTCGCCGCTGGCCCTTCCGGGAACCAGAGCGAGAGCGCTGCGCAGGTGCGGCAGGTACTGGTAGTCGATGATTCGTTAAGCGCCAGAAATACCCTGATCGAATTGGTGCAGGACGCCGGATTTGAGCCCGTGGCGGCGCGCGATGGTATGGAGGCCGTTAAATTACTGCAGAAAGTGGTGCCGTCTCTGGTGCTGACTGATCTGGAAATGCCGCGTATGAACGGCCTAGAACTGACCTCCCATATCCGTGGTACCGAGGGTATCAAGCACCTCCCCATTATTATGATCACCTCCCGCACGTTGCAGAAACATCGGGAACAGGCCGACAGCGCGGGAGTGACGGAGTATGTCACCAAGCCGTTCTCCGAGGAGCGCTTAATGTCGCTGGTGGCAAGCTATATGGCGAGAGCGCGTTAGTGGAGCCAATGGAATCGGCGGGCGAGGGGAGTGGGTTTGCGTTGCTGGGTTTTGGTTCGCGCTTGGTGGCCGTGCCGTTGAGTAGTCTGATCACCATCGAACACGCCGGCAAACTTAGTGAGCGGCAGGAGTCGTCGCCCGGGGCGTTTGCGTCACTCGAAATCGCCGGGCAGCACACGCCAGTCTATGCTTTCACGGACGCGTTGACGCTGTTCGACGAGGACCGGTACCCCGGACATTTTTGCGTGGTGTTGCGCGCCGATGACGGCGCTCGTCGATTTGCGCTGGCGTGTGCCCACGTTGAGCAGCTACGCACCGAGAGTGAATACGCTGGTTTGCAAATGATCCCCGATTGCATGCAGCTCCCGGACAATCCGTTTGTCGGGTTATTTTTGCGTGAGGAGAAACTCGTATTAACGGCCGATTCGTCAAGTTTACTGGGTTATATCGACAGGCAGTGTAGCCGGTATGAGTGACGGCGACGAACCCGGGGAAAAAGTGTCGGCATGGCTATTGACCGGCGCGCCCGGTTATCAACTGGCGGTGGGTATTCACGAAGTTCAGGAGTATGTGGTAGCCCCCGAAATATTGGATGTGCCACTTACGCCGCGGCACTGCGCGGAATTAATCGTGTGGCGCGATCAGTTTGTGCCCCTGTTTGATTTACGTTACCTGCACGACGCTGATTCAACGCGCGCAGACGCCGCGCTTCCAGCCCTTGGGGTTATCGTACTGGCCTATCAACGAGAACCGGGATTAACTCTCGAATACCTGGCCCTTTATCTGTATGCCGAACCGCAGAAAATTCTGGTCGACGACAGCGCGGTTACCACCTGGCCAGCGGACTATCCGCGGGCATTGCGCGGTTTGGCGCGCTCCCTGTTTACCCATGACGATGGCGTGGTGTCGGTACTTGATCTGGCTGGACTTGCCAGCGCCCGCTACCTGAATTTCCTGGTGGTCAACGGCTTTACTGATTAATGTTTCCGCAACCGTAATTGCTTCAGTTCAGGTGGCGATGTACTTCTTGCAGCACCTGGCCGTCGGTGAACGGTTTGCAAATGTAGGCATCACCTCCCTGGCGTTCCGCCCACATACGATCGACCCGTTGGCTGCGGGCGCTGACAAAAATAACTGGAATATGACGGGTGTCGGGATCCAGTTTTAGCAGGCGGCAGGCATTGTATCCATCCAGCCCCTCCATAACGACATCCATAAAAATGACGTCCGGCTGTTGTGCGCGGGCCACATTCACGGCGTCCTCGCCGTCGCGGGCGGTGATGATTGCAACCTTCAAGGGTCCAAGGGCAAGCACGAGCCGCTCCAGGTCGGTTGGAGAATCGTCCACTAATAAAACTTTTTGAATGGCCACGGATGACCCCGCCCTGGTTATTATTGGTCGACCGTTGCTAACAGAGCATCAGTATGTTGGATTTTTTAAAAAATACAAGGTGCGCAAGACCGTTGCCGAGTGATATCCGCGGGTCGTCGATTTTTAGGTAAGGCCCCCGGGGGCAGGCGGGCCTCGCAGCGCAAATCAGGCAATCAATTTGTCTGTAGTTTGAATTCGATCGGTATAGTAAAAGTCGCCGAATCGAAATCCATATCTTGAGTAAAGGTCGCAAACGGGCTCGCTTTGATAGCGGCCGCGCGGGCGGCGCGATTGAGCGCCGGGTAAGGGGCGCTCTGGGTTACCTCCGAGGACGCCAGCGAGCCATCCCGATTCACCGTCAGCGTCAGGGTCACGCTGCCTTCCTCACCTCGCCGGATCGCGGGGGCGGGGTAGCGTGTCGAGGCGTACACCTTTTTTAGCATTTCTTCGGCATAGGCTGCCGTCTGCGGCGAATCTGTGGACTCGGCAGGAGCGCTGTCAGTGCTGACACTGGATGCTGCGTTATCGAATTTCCACGCTGCGACTTCCTGCTTGCGCTGGCTGCTGGGTTGCAGCGCAATATAGCGCTGTATCAACGCCGGATTTCTGGAGCGACCCAGAATCTGCGCAAGAAACTCCTCTGAGGGCGCCGCCTTTCCTATCAGGCAATTGGTTAGCAAGATAAAAATATCCTTATTTGGGTAAATGTCCCCAAGGCGCGTATCGTTGAGGATCAACGCGGTGCCTTCGCCGGGCCTGTAGGTCGCACGCATATGATCGCCAGTCTTCAGATCGCCCTTGATTGTGGCGAACATGCTGGTCAGAGCCGGCGTGGTTTTATCAATCAGGGCCTGCGGGTTATTTGCCGCTGTACAGGTCTGCCACAGGGCCACCCAGTTGGCACGTTGCACATCCCGTACGAGATGTACCTCTCCGGTCTTGGCTACTTCGGCGTCGAGCAGAAGCGCCGCATCGTCGGTGGGTTGTTCGGTGAGGATGGCGGCGATAAAAACCTCCTGGCCATCGTGGTGGTAGGAGGCGATGCCATTTAGCTGTTCCGTGGCGCCGTAACCAATGCCGGAAAGGCTCGCGGCGGCGATGGTTAGCAAACAGTTTTTGAGTACGTTGAGCATGGGCGCGGCTTCCAGAAAACGACGTCTTGATGGTATAAGGCTGTATATAAAGATCGTCAGTCTACCATAGGGCATGGGGGCGGTGAACCGCCGGTCGCCAGTGCCTGGGTCAGAGCAGAGCACAGGCCCTCCAGCCCGCCACCAATTGCCGTCGCACCCGGTCACAACGGTGTACATAAAGGGTATGATTACCTTGAGAAGAAAATTATCCGGTTACGTCCGCCATCAGGCGTCGTGATTGTCACTGATCAGATGGCGGGGTCGGATGGCTGCACACATTTAAGTTGGCCACTGGCTTTTACGGGTATTGCGGTGGGTCGTGCTGGCTGTGATCAGCCTGGTTTAAAGCGGCGCTGGCCGCCGATATATGGGGATAGAAAATGCAGATAAAACGAGCGACTGCACTTGATGACCAGGAGCTGACGCGAAAACTATCGCCGTTACATTATTTTCAGGAAATCCGCAAAATTGACGAAAATCAGTTTCGTACGCTGATTTTTAACTCCCGATTTGTGGAGCTGCAACCTGGTGAATTCCTCATGAATCAGGGGGATAGTGATCAATACATTTATTTTTTGATGAAGGGAGCCCTGGAAGTTTGTGCCGACAATCGTGGCGAGATGGTGCTCGGAACACTAATGCCTGGCGAGGTTTTTGGCGAAACCGCGGTGATTTTGGGGAAGCCGCGTACGGCCTACATTCGCGCCCCGGACAAAGTGCGGGAAGCGCAAGTATTTGCCACTGATTTCAGTATTTTTCAGGATTTACAAAGCCACCAGCTGGTAACGTTGCAGACCAAGCTGATCGTCTACCGGCAAATGGTTCACGTATTGCGCTGGCGTAATGATCAGCACCAATCGCGCACCGCGGGTGGTGTCAAAACCCGTGCCGGGTACGGTATATTGCCGTTCAGTGGCAAGCTGGGTACTCAGGCGGAACTGGAATCTCTGGTTGGCCAGGCGCGATATTACGCTGAACGACTGCAGCAACTCAACGAGGAACTTGGCGCCGTGCGCAATAGCGTTGCGGGTTGACCTCAACGGTGCGTTGCCAACTGTTGTAATGAACCATGTCTTGTGCGCCGTCAAAAACACGAAAAATTATTCATTGCGACTGCGATTGTTTTTTTGCCGCGGTTGAAATGCGGGATGAGCCGGCGCTGCGCGCTGTGCCATTGGCCGTGGGTGGCGCGGCGGATAAGAGGGGCGTCATAGCGACCTGTAACTACCTCGCTCGGGACTATGGCGTGCACTCGGCAATGCCGACAGCGCACGCGCTGCGTTTGTGTCCCGGGCTGGTGGTGAGGCCACCCAATTTTATTAAATATCGGCAGGTCGCCCGGCAAATCCGCGCTATTTTTAGCGACTACACCACCAAAGTTGAACCACTGTCGCTGGATGAGGCCTATCTTGATGTAACGGATTGTACTCAGCACCGGGGCAGTGCCACGTTAATTGGCGAAGAAATTCGCGCGCGAGTGTCCACGACTCTGGGGATCACTATTTCGGTGGGCATTGCCGAGAACAAGTTTCTGGCCAAAATCGCCAGCGACTGGCGTAAACCCGACGGACTTTTTGTGATTACCCCCGATCAGACCGATCGTTTTGTGAAAATGCTGCCGGTGCGCAAGATACATGGTGTGGGCAAAGCGACTGAACAGAAACTATCGCGGCTGGGGGTCACTACCTGCGCAGATCTGCGCATGCTCGAGTTGGCGATGTTGCGGGATAAATTTGGCGCCCTGGGGGAGCGACTTTATCAATTAAGTCGAGGTATCGATACCCGCGATGTGGTCCCGGACCGACGCCGGAAATCGTTAAGTATCGAGCAGACCTACGACGTTGATCTCCAGGACAGCGCTGCATGCCTCGCCCGAATCCCCGCGCTGGTGGACGGCCTGAATTCGCGACTCGCACGGGTAGATAACAGCTACACCGTCGTCAAACAATTTCTAAAGATGCGTTTTGATAACTTCAGTATGACCACCATCGAACGCAGCAGTGGTCAGGTGGATTCAGAGTTCTATGGCCTGCTGTGTGCGGAGGCCTGGCAGCGGGGTGCCAGGCCGGTGCGTTTGCTGGGTGTGGGAGTGAGGTTTGTGGATATACCAGGGGTAAGCGATACCCGTGGCGGCGTTGT
>JBFJMM010000007.1:0-23584 GCA_041633885.1 Porticoccaceae bacterium | reverse complement strand
CGGGACAGTTTTTCAAAATGATGGCGATGCGATCTCCCGGCTGACAACCCAGGGTATGGCGCAGGTGGCTGGCAATCGACGCGGCGCGATGGTGCAGAGTCCGATAGTCGCAATAGGGTTGTGATCCCCGCGCCAGCGCGGGTAGCGCGGGGTATTTGCACGCCGCTTTTTCCAGTAGTGAGGCAATATTCATGGTGGCTGTGAACCCATGTCCAGGCTGGAGAGAATGGCAACGCGGGCGATAATAGCAGCAGGGCGGACGCGGGGTACAGGGCGCACGCTGGCGTCCAGAGTTAGAGCTTTTTGGTTTTTTCCTCCATGGCGGTGAGGTCGCGCAGGCGCTGGGCGATAATTGCGGATTCCTTGAAATCATATTCCGCGAGTTTTTGCGCGTAGGTCAGCTGATCCCGCGCTTTATCGAAGACCCCCACAAGCAAATAATATTCCGCGCGGGCCTTATGTACCTGAATAATGTCACCCGCCAGGCCGCTGGTCTCCGCCAGATCAAACCAGATGTGCGGATCCGCCGGACGTAGCCTGGTGAGATCTGCCAGGACTTTTTGGGAGGCGGGGTATTGAGTGTCCTTTAACAGGATTTCCGCCAGTTCCATCTGCAATGGGTAGTTGCTGGGATGGGTTTTTATCAGGGGTTTGATTAACGCCAGGGCCGCAGTATTGGCGCCCGCATTGCGTTCAATTTCCACTGCTGCAAGCCGGTAGGTCAGGCGTTCCGCCTCGCTGTCCAGCAGTGGTCTCAGGGCATCTCGCGCCGCCTGGTGGTTACCCAGGGCCGACAGAGACAGTGCGAGACCGTAACGGGCGGCGGGTAGCGAATAGCTATGTCCTTGGAGCTCGCTGTTAAAACGATTGACCGATTTTTGCGCATTTTGATCGATAGCGATAAGTGCTCTGGCGCGCATCAGCTGGTATTCGAGATTGTCCTGGTACTGGCGCCTGGGATATTTGCTGATGCGGTTGCGGGCGTCCGCGACGCGCTGTTCGGTGAGGGGGTGGGACAGTAAAAACTCCGGCGGTCGCTGCCCCGTATAGCGGGTGGCGATCAGCATGCGCTCGAACATGGCCGCCACGGCAGTGGGGTCCATACCGGCACGTACCAGCGTTTCCAAGCCAAGGCGGTCGGCTTCCTGTTCGTTCTGGCGGCTATAGCGCAAACTGCTCTCGATCGCCGCAGCCTGGGTGGTGGCCAGCACGGCCATGCCAGCGTCGCCGCCCACAGTGGCTGCGAGGATCAGACCGGTGAGCATGCCCGCCAGCATGGGCATGGTATTGGCCCGTTGTTGTGCCACGCGGCGTGCGAAATGGCGCTGGCTGAGATGCGCCAGTTCGTGGGCGAGGACCGAGGCCAACTGGTGTTCATCGCGGGCATAGCGAAACAGACCGGTATGCACGCCAACTACACCACCGGGCACCGCAAACGCGTTCATGGTGGGGTTGTTCACGATAATCAGATCGAGACGGTGGTCCGCGAGTTCGCTGTGGGTGGACAGTTTAAACAACAGCTGTTCGAGATAGTCCTGGAGCTGTGGGTCGCGATGGGTGGGCACCCGGCTGCGAAATAACTGTAGCCAGGCGCGGCCCAGCTCGTATTCCTGCTGCTGGGAAATGACCCCCGACGAGGTATCGCCGAGAATCGGGAGTTGAATGTCGTTAGCCGCACGCAGGGCGCTCGCGCCCACCGCGAGGGCGAGCCCGACGCAGAGGGCGAGGGCGGCACGGGTTCTGGCAAGAAAAGATAACACGCCGTTATTTCTAATCCGGTAACATAGACGGTCTGATACTAACCTATAGTGTGCGGGCTTTCGACAGATTCCGGGCGCCGGGGTTCATCGCCCGGGGGGATGTTTTGATCGAAGCGGGTAAATGCGCTGCGGGGCGCGTTGCCAGTCGCGCCAGTGAATACTGTGGCTGCCAGGCTGTCGTTACCGGTGCCAGGCAGGTGTGGCGCGGTTGAGTGAGTGATGCGGTCAGTGCGGGCTACCGGAAAGGCTGCACACTGGATGAAAAAAATCGGAAAACAACCCATTCGGGATGGTAACGCAGTGCGGGGACAATCACTAAGTACGGGAAGGCAACTATGTGGCGAGTAGTGGAAACCTGGGTTAACCGGTATTTCGCCGACGAAGAGGCGGTACTGTTACTGCTTTTGCTGTTGGCGGGGCTGGTGTTAGTGATCACCATGGGAGGCATTGCGGCACCGATTATCGCCGCGCTTGGTTTCGCCTTCCTGTTGCAGGGTGCGGTCAATTTTCTGAAGCGTTGGCGGGTACCCCATTTGCTTGCGGTGGTGGTGGTTTTTACCGCGTTTATTGGGTTGTTTGTACTGGTGCTGATTTTTTTGGTGCCGATGGTCATTCACCAATCCAGCAATCTGTTGGCGGAAATCCCGGGTATGCTCAAACGTGGACAGGAGGCTTTGCAACTGCTGCCGGAGCGCTATCCCCATCTGATTTCGGAGGAGCGACTGGTGGAATTCACCACCTACGCCAATACGGAGGCGCGCAAGTTCGCGGAGGCGGCCCTCACGTTCTCGGTCAGCCAGTTTCCCAATCTTATTGGCTTGCTGGTGTATCTGATTCTGGTGCCGCTGATGGTGTTTTTCATCCTTAAGGACCGGCAACAACTGATAACCATGTTTGCCGGACTGCTACCCGAACGACGCCCGGTGATGCGTGCAGTGTGGAATGAAATGAACGCACAGATCGCGAATTACATTCGCGGTAAGGCGGCCGAAATCCTGATTGTCGGCGTGGTCAGCTATTTTTGCTTTCTCGCGCTGGGCTTACGCTATTCCGCGCTGTTGGCCCTGTCAGTGGGTTTGTCGGTATTAATTCCCTATATCGGCGCGGCGGTGGTCACCGTGCCGATTCTGATCGTCGGGTACTTTCAATGGGGCTGGGGCAATGAATTTATCTGGCTGGCGGTGGTGTACGGTGTTATCCAGTTTCTCGATGGCAATGTGCTGGTGCCCCTGTTGTTTTCGGAGGCGGTCAATCTGCATCCCTTGTCTATCATACTTGCCGTGCTGGTATTCGGCGGCATCTGGGGGTTTTGGGGCGTATTTTTTGCGATACCCCTCGCCACGCTGATCAAGGCCCTGTACAACGCGTGGCCGCAGCACGAAACGACGGCTTAAGGTCCGCTTCCCAGGTTCCCGAATGTTGCATTGCCATGTTTATCCGCCGAGGTGATATGAAATATTGGTTGCGCCACTGCTGGTTGTTATGTGCGGCGCTGGTGACGGCTGCCTGCGCTACAAGCCTGACAGTTCCGCACAGTGGCTATGATGCCCAGTGGTGGACACGCGGTTTCAGTGCGGAAGTTGCGGCGACGGCAGATCCGGCGGCGGCGCAGGTGTATCGCAGCCCCAATGATAAGCGTCAATACCGGGCGCTGACCCTCGACAATGGTCTGCGGGTGTTGCTGGTGTCCGACCCGGATACCGATAAGAGCGCGGCGTCACTCAGTGTCGAGGTGGGCAGTTTTCAAAATCCCCCAGAGCGCGAGGGGTTGGCGCATTTTCTCGAACATATGTTGTTTTTGGGTACTGAAAAATATCCCGAGCCCGGGGAATATCAGGCGTTTATCGGGGCCCACGGCGGCGCCCACAACGCCTACACCAGCCTTGAGGAGACCAACTATTTCTTTGATATCGACGCCGCCCATCTGGTGCCGGCCCTCGACCGATTTTCCCAGTTTTTTGTGGCGCCGCGCTTTGACGCCGCCTACGTGGACCGGGAGCGACATGCGGTGGAGTCCGAGTATCGGCTGAAGATCAAAGACGACAGCCATCGCGCCTGGGATGTTTTGCGCGAGCTGGTAAATCCACAGCACCCGCTGTCGCAGTTTTCGGTTGGCGATCTAACTACCCTGGCCGATCGGCCGCAACGTTCAGTGCGCGACGATCTGATAGCGTTCTATCAGCGCTATTACTCCGCCAATCTGATGACCCTGGTGGTAGTGGGGCGCGAATCCCTGAATGAACTGCAGATGGCGGTGCAGACCAGGTTCGCGACCATACCCAATCACAATGTGACGCTAGCGAGCGCGGCAATCCCCCTGTTTACCGAAGCGCTGCCCTACAAGGTGCTGATGACACCGGAACAGGAGCAGCGGGAATTGAGCTTGTTGTTCCCGGTGCCGAGTATAGCGCCCCACTGGCGGGAGAAACCCCTGACGTTTCTCGGTCATTTGCTGGGTGATGAAAGCGCGGACAGTTTGTTGGCACAACTCAAACGAGAGGGTCTGGCCGAATCCCTGAGCGCGGGGTTGGCCTATGATTCCCGCGCGGGTGCGGGTTTTTCGGTGACGATAGGTTTAACGCCGGCCGGGGTGGCGCGCCATGCGGAAATTTTGGCCCAGTTTTTTGCCTGGGCGGAACACATACGTCAGCAGGGTGTTGTGCCCTGGCGCTATCGCGAGCTGGCCCAGTTGCAGCAGGTGGCATTTCGTTTTCTGGAAAAACAGCCGCCCCTCGGCTATGCGCGGCACCTGAGTTCAGCGATGCACGATTATCCCACACAGGAAGCGGTGCGCGGGCCTTATCTGCTGGATCGTTTCGAGGCCGATCTGGTGACCCGCTACCTCGGATATCTGGTGCCCGATAATGTACAGATTGGGCTGATGGCGCCGGAAATCACCGACACCGATCGGGTGTCGGTGCGCTACGGGGCGCCCTACCGGGTCACCGACGTGGCGCCCCGCGATCTAGCCGCCTGGCAAAATGCCGCGACGACCGTGCTGCGCCTGCCGCAACCTAATCCCTTTATTCCCGAGCGGTTTAATGCGTCGCGAAAGCAACGGAATGACGACCATTTAATCGTATCGGCCCAGGGTGTCGATCGCTCAGCGGCGCCACCAACTACCACGCAAAACATGGATCCCTATGCCCGGCTGGCGAAGCCGCAGCTTGTGCGCGACGATGCGCGGGCCAAAGTCTGGCATTACGCGGATAACTATTTCGGATCTCCCAAAGCCGGGTTTAGCGCGCAGCTTGTCACGCCGCTGGCAGTGGGTCGTCGCAATGCCGCACTGACGGAGTTGTATCTTGCCATGGTGCGCGATCAGCTGAATTCCCGCGTCTATCCCGCGCATCTCGCGGGACTGGATTTCGGTCTGTCCCGGGTGAGTCACGGCATTGCGCTGACACTGGATGGATACACCGACAAGCAACCCTTACTGCTGGACGAAATCCTCGCCGCACTGCGCAAACCGGAGGCGGACGTCACGCGCTTTGCGCGGGTCAAAGCGATGTTGATTCGCGAATGGCGCAATATGGACAAGCAGTGGCCGATCAGACAATTGTTCTCCGAGCTGGCACCGCAGATGACCGATGCCGAGCGCCCGCAGGATTTGGCCGATGCGCTGGAGGCAGTAAATCTCCCCGAGTTACTTGATTACGTGGAAAGCTTTTACCGACGCGGGCATGGGCGCTTTTACGGCGGCGGTGCCCTTGCGCGCAGCGAAGTGGAGAGCATGGTCGCGGCGGTAGAGAGCACACTGCGGGTCGGCGCGGCGGGAGACGCCAGTCTCGATTATCGGGTGATCAAATTACCGCGCGCCACCCTGACCCCGCGCCTCAGTATCCCGGTGCAACATGCCGACAGTAGCGTGGTACTGTATGTACAGGCCGATAGCGACAGCCTGCGAGAGCGGGCCGAGCTTGCGGTTTTACAAAATATGCTGGATGCGCCGTTCTACACGCGCTTGCGTACGGAAAAACAACTGGGCTACGTGGTGGGCAGTCGATTTATGCCACTTCATCGCGTGCCGGGCCTGCTGCTCTACGTGCAATCCCCGGTGGCCGGAAGTGGGCCGCTAATGGCGGAAGTGGATGGTTTTCTCGACCAGTTCGCAACGACCCTCGAGAGTATGGGCGAGGCGGAGATTGAGCGGCACCGGCAATCCGTGTTAACCCACGTAGAAGAGTTTCCAAAAAGTCTTGCCGAATTAATTGGCAGGCATCAGGAATCCCTGATGCTCAATTTCGATGATTTTGATTTTCGTCAGATGCTGGCCACCCAGGTGCGCGCCGCCACAGGGGAAAATCTGCTGGCCCGTTACCGCAAGGTGTTGCTTGGCAAGCGCCGCGGGCTGTGGTTGACCACCCAGGACGCGACGTTGCCCGATTCCGGCATGGGGCGCGATTTGTTGCGGGGTGAAAACGATGGGTATTACCGGTACCCCCAATAATAAACATCGTCAGGGTAAGAATAGATACGGATATGTAGTTTAACTATATTTTCATTTTCAGGGTTGCGTCGGTAAATTCTCCGAATAATAGCTGTTTAATATCAATTTTTGTCTATTCCTCAGGGTGAGCGCGGCAGGCGCTGGCGGTTTTTTTGGTTGAATATGTAGAAATACTACATTATTATGTTGGCCCTTCCATATCACGCCGGGTGCGACCCGGCGCGGGAGTTTATTTTCAGTCTGGTAAGGTCTGGTCAGGTTTACTTGGGTAAGATGGTTAGTCGTGACGCCAGTCTGACGATGGTCGTAATGTTCAACAAAGGTCGATGACAATATGCAGCAGGATTTGGACCAGATCGAAACGCAGGAATGGCTGGATTCCCTGGAAGCCATTATCAAACATCAGGGCGAAGAGCGCGCCGCGTTCCTGATTCGACAGTTGCTGGATCGCGCCACCGCCGCGGCCATTCCATTGCCAGGCTCTATCACCACGCCGTTTTGCAATACCATTCCTGTCGCCCAGGAAATACGTATGCCGGGCGATCTGTTTATGGAGCGCCGCATTCGCTCGCTGATCCGCTGGAATGCCATGGCGATGGTCATGCGCGCCAACAAAAATGATGAAGGTCTGGGTGGCCATATCGCGACTTTCTCCTCGGCGGCAACCCTCTACGACGTCGGCTTTAACTATTTTTTTCGCGGGCGCAACGACCAGCACCTGGAGGATCTGATCTATTACCAGGGGCACAGCTCGCCGGGAATTTACGCGCGCTCATTTCTCGAGGGTCGACTCACGGAACAACAGCTGGATAATTTTCGGCGGGAAGTAGACGGCAATGGGTTGTCGTCCTACCCCCACCCCTGGCTGATGCCCGACTACTGGCAGTTCCCCACCGTGTCCATGGGTTTGGGGCCGATCCAGGCGATTTACCAGGCACACGTGATGCGCTACCTGTCTGCCCGCGGGCTGGTGCCCCGGGATGATCGCAAGGTCTGGGCGTTTCTGGGGGACGGTGAGTGTGATGAACCGGAAACCCTTGGTGCGATCTCCATGGCGGGGCGCGAACAGCTTGAAAATTTGGTGTTTGTGGTGAACTGCAACCTGCAACGTCTGGATGGGCCGGTGCGTGGCAACGGCAAAATTATTCAGGAGCTGGAGGGTGCATTTCGCGGCGCTGGCTGGGATGTCATCAAAGTTGTGTGGGGACGTTTCTGGGATCCTCTTTTTGCTGCGGATAAACAGGGTTTTTTACAGAAGAGAATGGACGAGGTGTGTGACGGTGAGTTGCAAAACTACAAGTTCAACGGTGGCGCCTACACGCGGGAGCATTTCTTCGGCAGATATCCCGAGCTGGCGGAACTGGTCGCGGGTTTGAGCGATAAGGACATCATGTATCTCAACCGCGGCGGCCACGACCCGTACAAAGTGTATGCCGCCTATGCCGAGGCAATGCAAAGCACCGGCCATCCCACTGTCATTCTGGCCATGACCGTCAAGGGGTATGGCATGGGCGAGTCCGGGGAAGCCGCCAACGATACCCACTCGGTGAAAAAACTCGACATTGAAAGCCTGAAAAAATTTCGCGATCGTTTCGGTCTGCCCATCCCCGACGACAAACTGGCGGAGGTTCCATATTACCGCCCGCCGGAAGAGAGCCCTGAACTGACTTACATGCGGGCCCAGCGCGCGCGTCTGGGCGGCCTTCTGCCGTTCCGGCAAAAGGATTTCGCGGCCCTGGAAACGCCACCCCTCGAGTTGTTTCAGAAGCAACTGGAAAGCACCGGCAAGCGGGAAATATCCAGCACCATGGCGTTTGTCAGAATCCTGTCCAACCTGGTGAAGGATAAACAGATCGGCGCGCGGGTGGTACCGATCGTACCCGATGAAGCCCGCACATTTGGTATGGAGGGCATGTTTCGCCAACTGGGTATTTATTCCTCCGCCGGGCAACGCTACGTGCCCCACGACGCCGACCAGATTCTCTATTACAAAGAGGACAAAAAAGGACAGATTCTCGAGGAGGGCATCAACGAGGCCGGGGCGATGTCGGCGTGGATGGCGTTGGCCACCGCCTACAGTAACTACGACTACCCGATGATTCCCTTCTATGTTTTTTATTCCATGTTTGGTTTTCAACGCATTGGCGATCTGGCCTGGGCGGCCGGCGATATGCAGGCGCGGGGATTCCTGATCGGCGCCACGGCTGGGCGCACCACCCTGAACGGCGAGGGGTTGCAGCATCAGGACGGGCATAGTCATGTGCTGGCCAATACCATTCCCAACTGTCGCACCTACGACCCGGCGTACAGTTACGAACTGGCCGTGATCGTTCAGGACGGTTTGCAGCGTATGTTCCAGGCCAGGGAAAACTGTTTTTATTACATTACGGTAATGAACGAAAATTACCTGCACCCGGGTATGCCCGCGGGTGCCGAAGCGGGCATTATTCGTGGTATGTATCTGTTGGCGGAGGGTAAGAAAAATAAACTCAGGGTGCAGCTGTTGGGCGCTGGCGCAATCCTGAATGAAGTGCGGGCGGCGGCAGAAATTCTGGCCAGGCAATACCGGGTCAGCGCCGACATCTGGAGTCTGACCAGCGTCAATCAACTGACCCGGGACGGTCAGGCGGCGATCCGCTGGAATATGCTCAATCCCGGAGCCGAGGCAAAAATTCCCTACGTGACCCAGCAACTGAGTGAACGGCCCGGCCCGGTGATAGCGGCCACCGATTACGTCAAATCCTATGGCGAACAGTTGCGTGCGTTTATACCGGGCGACTATTTTGTGTTGGGCACGGACGGCTTTGGACGCAGCGATACGCGCAGTAAGTTGCGGGGCTTTTTTGAAGTGGACCGCAACTATATCGTGGTCGCTACGCTGTACACCCTGTGCCAGCAGGGTAAGGTGGAAAAAAGTGTGGTCTCCAAAGCGATTATTGATCTGGGTATCGACCCGGAAAAACCTAACCCGCTGGACGTTTAAATAGCTGGTGTGGCACAGGGTTGCAATGAAACTTGACGGCGCGCGACGGTTGATTTTGAAAATATTCGCTACAGGAATTGGCACAATGGCAGGGTTCAACAGGGCGGTAACATATGGCCACTGAGATTATAAAAGTTCCGGACCTGGGCGGTGCGGAGGAAGTGGAGGTGATCGAAATCCCCATCGCTGTCGGGGATACGGTGGCGCTGGACGACACCCTCGTGGTGCTGGAATCCGACAAAGCCACCATGGAAATTCCGGCCACCAAAACGGGCAAGATTGTCGCAATACTGGTGACTGAAGGGCAGCGTATCGACCGGGAAGGTGTGCCTCTGGTCGAGATTGAAATCAGTGGCGACGGGGAGCAGACGGCGTCTGTGACGGAAGCAAAAGCGTCCACAGATACGCGGCCATCGCTATCGGCAAAAACACCAGCACAAAAAAAGCCAACACCGACGCCCGTAGAAAACGAAACGGATGGGGTCGCTGACGAGGTAGTAGCGGATGGTTCCGGGGATGGTGATCAGGGTGACGCGGCAAACAGTGGTGCCGACCTAAAAGCTGCCGCTAACGAAGCAACCGCACAACCACAATCTGTGGACACACTATCTGCTGCACATGGCAAATCACCTGCTAACGGGGATATTTACGCCGGGCCGGCGGTGCGCCAGTTGGCGCGGGAATTGGGCGTCGAGTTACGCAATGTCAGTGGTACCGGCCCGCGCGGTCGTTTGCTCAAGGATGATGTCCAGCGCTTTGTGAAACAGCGTATCAATGGGCCACAGTCTGGCGGTGCCGCAGTTCCCGCAGTACCGGACATTGACTTCGGGCAGTTTGGCGAGGTCGAACTGGTTGCCATGAGCAAAATCGGCAGGCTTACCGCCGCCAATATGCATCGCAGTTGGCTCAATGTGCCACATGTAACCCAGTTCGACGATGCCGATATTACCGAACTGGAAGCATTTCGTCAGTCACTTAAAGCCGAGGGGGAAGCGCTCGGCACAAAAATGACCCCGGTGCCGATTATTCTTAAAGCCTGCGCGGTGGCGCTGGCGAACAATCCGGTGCTAAATCGCTCATTACAAAGCGGTGGCGAAAACTACGTTCAAAAACACTATATTCATATCGGTATTGCCGTCGACACGCCCCGAGGTCTGGTGGTACCGGTGGTGCGCGATGTCAACAAAAAAAGCCTGTGGCAACTGGCTGTGGAAGTTGCGGAACTGGCAGGCAAAGCCCGCGACGGAAAACTGACCGTCAACGAAATGCAGGGGGGTTGTTTTACCATTTCCAGCCTCGGCGCAATCGGCGGCAGGGGTTTTACGCCCATTGTCAACACACCGGAAGTTGCCATACTCGGGGTGTCAAAGGCGCGGATCAAACCCCTGTGGAACGGGCGGGAATTTGAACCCCGTAATATGCTACCGCTGTCGCTGTCCTATGATCATCGCATGGTCAACGGCGGCGACGCCGGCCGTTTTATGACGGACCTGATAGGGTTGCTGGGGGACATTCGACGCCTGTTGCTCTAGCCGTTCGGGCGAGGGTGCATGCGGCGGGGTGCCGTGTTGTTCCCGGTGCGTACATAAAAAATAGTGACACTGCGGCAGGTCGCGCCAGCGCGTGGCGGACACGGATTTGTCTGCCAGTATCAATTGCTTCCGTGCCATGCAACGCAGTCCGGGAGGTGCAAGAATTCAGGCAAGTTGACTTCCCATGCCGATAATAAAAACCGGCCGGGGCGGTAGTAACAGTTTAACTGCTTGTCGCCGGTCTAATTGTCCCATTGTCCCATTGTCCCATTGTCCCATTGTTGTATTGTTGTATTGTTGCATTGTGCTTTTTGCATGGTTGCATTGTGCGTTGTGGCTGTGCCAAATTCATTCCGTTGGTCTATAGGGCATGCAAAGCAGGAGATAACCGTGACTGTTTCCATCGAGAAAAATGGACCCGTGACCACCGTGGTGCTCGACCGGCCGGAGGCGCGCAATGCGGTCGACGGCCCCACCGCGCAAGCACTGGCGCAAGCGTTTCGGCAGTTTGACGCGGACGCTGAAGCGCGGGTGGCGGTATTCTACGGTGCCCACGGTACATTCTGTGCCGGCGCCGACCTCAAGGCTTTGGCGGATAAGTCGCGACGCAATCGACTGGAGACGTTTGGCGATGGTCCGATGGGCCCGAGTCGCATGCAGCTGTCCAAACCCGTTATTGCGGCGGTGGCGGGTTACGCCGTCGCGGGCGGTATGGAGCTGGCGCTGTGGTGCGACCTGCGAATCGTGGAAGAGAGCGCTGTTTTTGGTGTTTTCTGTCGACGCTGGGGCGTGCCGTTGATTGACGGCGGCACGGTGAGATTGCCGCGTATTGTCGGGCTGGGGAGGGCCCTGGATCTTATTCTCACCGGCCGTCCGGTCTCCGCCGCGGAAGCCTGTGCCATGGGCCTGGCCAACCGGGTTGTCCCCAACGGCGAAGCGCGAGCGCAGGCGGAAGCGTTGGCGCACGACATCGCCGCCTTTCCTCAACATTGTCTGCGCAACGATCGCCGATCGGTATATGAACAGCAGGGGCTATCCGTGCAGGACGCCCTGGGGAACGAATTCGCCGGTAGTATAGCCTCACTGGAGCGGGAGGGTCTGCAGGGGGCGACTGATTTTGCCCAGGGTAAAGGACGGCACGGGGTGTTTGAGAAAATGAATGACAAAAAAAATGTTTAAGCGCTGTTGTCGAGACGCCAGGATCGGAAAAAGAAACATGTGGCTGGCTGGCGGTTGGCATTGGGCTTCTAGCGGGGCACCGCGAACCTGGTAGCGAACGCATGGTGAGTGCAGGGTATGTCGACGGAGGAATAATGGAAAGAGTTCTTGTTCATCAAATACCGGGGGCCTGGGGGCTTGCTTCGGTCAGCCCGTTTTGTCTGAAGCTTGAAACCTACCTTAAAATGGCCGACATACCCTACACATCGGTGATCGATGCCGCGCCGTTTAATGGGCCGAAAAAGAAGCTGCCCTGGATAGAGCATCGCGGCAGTAAAGTTGGGGATTCAGGTTTCATTATCGAGTACCTCAACAGTGAATTCAGTTGTGATCTGGATATATCACTCACGTCGTCGCAGAAAGCCCTGGCCCACGCGCTGCGGCGGTTGCTGGAGGAAAATCTGTACTGGGTGATGGTCTACGAGCGCTGGATGGTGGAATCCAACTGGCACAGGTTTCGCGATATTGTGCTTGGCGGCATTCCCAAACCGTTGCGCTTTATTCTGGCGCCTGTTGTCAGACGCAACGTCAAACGCCAGCTAATGGGTCACGGTATAGGCAGGCATTCATTGCAGGAAATTCGCGCGATTGGCATCAGGGATATGGTTGCCCTGGCTGATCTGCTGGAAGACAAGCCATTTTTTATGGGTGAAACGCCGACTGAAATTGACGCCGTAGCATACAGCTTGCTGGCAAATATTCTGAGTGTTCCGATTGAGTCTCCGGTGAAAGATGCGGGCCTGCATCACACCAATCTTGTGGACTTTGTCGCCAGAATGAACGGCATGTTTTATAAATGAGCAACCCGTGTGGCGTGTGGCAGAATAGATACAGACACATGGTCGGGGCTGCCGCAGCTGAGACCGCCAGTCCCCGTTATGGCGAAATCGAAAGTCAGGACAATATCCCCGTCCCCCCATCGTAAAGTAGTTTGATACCCACCACGAACAGAAAAAAGTAACACAGCCGATAAACCAGTTGCTCGCTAATTTTGTGCAGCAGAAAATAGCCCAGCCGCACGCCGACCGGTGCCAGCGGCGTCAGCACCAGCGCGGTTAACAGATTGGTGTGGTCGAACTGTCCCAGCCAGGTATAAGGGACGAGCTTTACGAAATTTACCACCGCGAAAAAAATCGCAAAGGTACCCATCAGCAGGGTTTTGTCCATTTTCTGCGGCAATAGATAAATGCTTAATGGCGGCCCGCCAGCGTGAATGCCAAAACTGGTAAATCCGGCCACGGTACCCCACAAACTGCCATGTAACAGGCTTGGTTCAGTCTTTTTATCCAGAGACGGTTTCAGCCAGTAGTTAAGGCAGAACGCCACGGCGATGACGCCGATTAACATGCGAATAGCGTCTTCCGACAGATAGCGAAAGGTAAACGCGCCGATGGCAACGCCCAGCAGGGCGCCGGGCAGGGAAAAGCGCAAATTGGGTTTGCTCCACTGGCCGCGGAAACTCCACATGGCCACCACATCCATCACGATCAGTATCGGCAGCAGTATCGCCGCCGCCTGTACCGGAGGTATGGCCAGGGTCATTAAGGGCACCGAAACGACCGCGATGCCACCGCCAAACCCGCCTTTCGCGAGGCCGAATATAAGCACCGCGGGAATGGCGCACAGATAGAAAAAGGGGTCGGTGATCATCGCGGCTAGGTCACCCAGCCGCCGGCAAACGGAAAACTTTGACCGACAAAAAAATTCACTTCGCTGGAGGCCAGAAATACCGCAAACAGGGCATCTTCCTCGGGGGTGGCCAGCCGTTGCAGCGGCACTTCCTGTTGCAGGCGTTGTTTAAAGGCATCGCTGGCCTGTACGTCCGGCGGGAAATAGGTGGGGTTGTCCACAAAGTTTTGTGCAATAAGATTGATATGAATATTGTGTTCGGCCAGTTCGGCGCCCGCCGCGCGCACATAGGCAATTTGTGCCCCCCGCGCGGCGCTATAGGTGGATGCCTGTTTCATGCCCCGCAGTGCCGAGGCGCTGCCCATCACCACTATTTTACCGCCACCACGTTGCTTCATTGCCGGCAATACCGCGCGACACAGGCGCGGCAGCGGATCGACCATATGACTAAAAACGTAGCGCCATTCCTCATCGGTGACCTGGTCTACGTCGCTGCGGGGTCGGGGTACGGCGAGGTTGGCGATCAGTACATCAACCGTGCCCGCCGCGACCACGATTTCTTCCGCGGTTGATGGTCTGGCTAATTTTTGCTCGCTGGCGATGACCTCAGCGCCATGGGCGCGGAATACGTCGCACAGTACCGGGCCCATAAAATCCTCGCTCTGGGTGATGAGTACCCGTTTGCCCTGTAAGCTGTCGCCGATGCGTACCATAATGGCAGAAACCTCCGGTTTTGTAGCGAGACGCGCCCGTCCAGGCTGGCTGGACAGACAGTTGCGATATTATTGTGTCACAAACCCGCGCATCAAACTGCTGCGACCGATGGCAACGTATTACGACCGTTAGCTAGAGTGCGGCGATGGTTCGCGGTATCATTCCGCTGCTGGCGCGACGGGTACCGGCACTGTCGTTTGTATCCGGCGTCGCGGCATAAAATAATTTAGTCAGGGCTGCCCGTCTGGGACGTCGCTTATGGGAGTAAGCATGGTTATCAAGCCGAAAATTCGCGGATTTATTTGTACCAACGCCCATCCAGTCGGCTGTGCGGCCCATGTGCAGCAACAAATTGATTATGTTAAAACCAGGGGTCCGATTGCCAATGGCCCCAAGAAGGTGTTGGTGATTGGCGCTTCCACGGGCTATGGGCTGGCGTCGCGCATCACCGCGGCTTTTGGCTGTGGGGCGGATACACTGGGTGTATTTTTTGAAAAACCACCGAGCGAAAATCGCACCGCCAGCGCGGGTTATTACAATACGGCCGCCCTGCAGGCAGCGGCGCGCAAAGAGGGGCTGTATGCCGAAGGCATTAACGGCGATGCCTTTTCCGATGAAATTAAACAGGAAGTTATAGCGACGCTACGCAACGGTATGGGCCCGGTGGACATGGTGGTGTACTCCCTGGCGTCACCACGGCGCACCGATCCCCGCAGTGGCATGACCTACACCTCCAGCCTGAAGCCAATCGGTAATGCCTACACCATGAAGGGACTGAACACCGACAAAATGGTGGTGGAGGAGGTCACGGTTGATCCGGCCACGGAGGACGAGATTGCCAGCACCATCAAGGTCATGGGCGGCGAAGACTGGGAGTGGTGGATCGATGCACTGAGCGACGCCGGATTACTCGCGCCCGGTTGCAAATCGACCGCATATACCTATATCGGCAAGGAGATGACCTGGCCCCTGTACGGCAATGCCAGTATCGGCATGGCCAAGCGGGATCTGGATCGGGCGGCGGGGGAGATCGATAAAAAACTGCGTGTGCTCGGCGGCGAATGCAAGGTCTCCGTATTGAAGGCGTTGGTTACCCAGGCCAGTTCGGCGATTCCCATCATGCCCCTGTATATTTCCATCCTCTACAAAATCATGAAGGAAGAAGGTTCTCACGAGGGCTGTATAGAACAAATTCAGGGTTTGTTCGCGCGCCAGTTTTACAGCGACGGCCAGCGGGACCTGGATGAAGCGGGGCGCCTGCGTATGGACGGGCTGGAGCTCAGGGACAGCGTGCAGCACAGGGTGCAGGAGCTGTGGGACAAGGTCACCACGGAAAATGTTAACGAACTGACCGATTACGCGGGCTATCACGCGGAATTTTTGCGCCTGTTTGGATTTGGCCTGGCAGGGGTGGACTACGACGCGGACGTCAACCCGATGGTGAGCCTGTGATCCTCGCTCGTTTTGGGGTGGCGCTGTGAGTGCCGCTGCGGTGGAACAATGGTCGCCACTGGTGCGGCGTCTGACGGCGCCCAACGGCAGCAAGATGACCGGTCCGGGCACCAACACCTATCTGTTGGGGCGGGATGAATATACGGTGCTCGATCCGGGCCCCCTGGACGACAGTCATTTACAGGCCATTCTCGCCGCCGGCGAAGGGAAGATTCGTCGCATCGTGGCCACCCACACCCATAAGGACCACTCGCCCCTCACCCATGAGCTGGCCGCCATAACTGGGGCCGAAGTATTCGGCTGTGTAATGGACGAGCCGGATCATTTTCAGGATACGACGTTTTCCGTGGCGCGCAACATACGTCACGGACAGTTGATAACCACGGATGAGTTCACCCTGGAGGCGATTCATACCCCGGGCCACGTGGGAAATCATTTCTGCTACCTGCTGCGGGAGGAAGGCCTGCTGTTTTCCGGGGACCATATTATGGATGGTTCGACAGTGGTAATTATTCCTCCCAGTGGCGATATGAAGGATTATCTACAGTCCCTCGAGCTATTGCGGGAATATCCGCTGACGGGTATCGCGCCGGGCCATGGCAATCTTATTCCGGAGCCGATGAAGTTGGTGGATAAGCTGTATCGGCACCGTCTGATGCGCGAGCAAAAAACTGTGTCCGGCATGGGCAAAGTTGGCGAAGCCAGCCTGCTGGAAATCCTGCCGGTGGTGTACGACGACGTGGATCCCGCGGTGCTGACCTACGCTCGCTATTCCCTGTGGGCACATTTACTCAAGTTACAGCGAGACGGCAGAGCGACCTGCACGCAGGACCACGAAGAATTTGATCGGGCGCGCTGGCGCCTGCACGGTTGAATGGGTTTGTTGCCCGCAGGCAAACGCGTACGGAAAATTTAAATATGTAGCCTGTCGCTTGCATGGCGCGACGACGGGCCCCACGCCAGCACGGTCTATGTGAATGGATACATCGGCGCATACCCTGTCCGCATTATTCGATCAGCTTGGGTTACCTTCCTCCGAACTGGCGATAGCGCGGTTTATCGATGAACACAGTCCGTTGGACCCGACCATCAGCCTGGTGGACGCGCCGTTCTGGAACCACGGTCAGCGCGCTTTTTTGATGGAGGCACTGGCGGATGATTCGGACTGGACCGAACTGGTCGAACATCTGGATGCCAATTTACGGCGTTAGACGGGGGCGTTAGTCGGGATTTGGCACGCGGCCCTCGCTGGCGTAGCAGGTGCTATATAATGGCGCGTCTTTGCTGCGAGCTCGTCGATGAAATCACCCGATTTTAAGTTTTCCCTGCTCCATCCCCGCTACTGGCTTACCTGGATCGGCATGGGTCTATGGAGACTCACCGCCCTGTTGCCCTATGGCGCGATGGTGTGGTCGGGGCGCAGATTGGGGCGGCTACTGTTGCGAGTCGGCGGCTTTCGGCGCGCCGTTGCCAGTCGTAATCTGGAACTGTGTTTTCCGGAGAAAACTGCCCAGCAACGGCAGATTCTGCTGACAAAAAATTTCGAAGACCTGGGAATTTCCCTGTTTGAGGTGGCCATGGCCTGGTGGTGGCCGTGGCGGCGGTTTGCCGAACGTTTTGAACTGCAGGGTCTCGAGCACCTCGAACAGCTTAATGGTCAGGGCGCGCTGCTGATGGCCATGCACTACACCACGCTTGAAGTGGGTGGCCAGGTCCTGGCCCATTACTACTCGACCGACGGCATGTACCGGCCCCACGGAAATCCGGTGTACGACTATCTACAGCAAAAGGGACGGTTGGCCAATAATCCAGACTGCGCGGTGTATCCCCGGGAGGACGTCCGTGGCGTGCTCAAGGCGTTGCGGCGGGGGCGGGTGATCTGGTACGCGCCGGATCAGGATTACGGGCGCAAACAAAGTGTATTCGCACCCTTTTTTGGCGTGCCCGCGGCGTCAGTTACGGCTACCGCTAAATTTGCCCGCGCCGGAAATGCGAAGGTTTTGCCGTTTACCCATGTGCGGCTTGCCAATGGTCAATACCGGGTAACGGTGCATCCGCCGCTGGAAAATTTTCCAACCGGGGACGATGTGGCCGACGCGACGCGCATCAACGGGATTGTGGAGGAATTTATTCGCGCTACCCCGGAGCAGTATCTCTGGGTACATCGCCGTTTTAAAACCAGGCCACCGGGTGCGGAGTCGGTTTATCCCAGGAAACGTAAACGCAAGGGACGCAAAAGGAATCCACAACCGAATTAATTGTCGATTGGGGCAGCGGTGCTTGTGCCCGCCAATTCACCTCAGTACCATTGCCTTTTTAGCGGAGCAGCCCAATGATCACCGGCAGTATCGTCGCACTGGTTACCCCGATGTTGCCGGAGACCCTGGATGTGGATTGGGAATCCCTCGGGCGCCTGGTGGACTGGCATATCGAGCAGGGCACCAGCGCCATCGTCGCAGTGGGCACGACGGGGGAGTCGGCAACGCTGTCGGTGGAAGAACATCTTAGGGTGGTGCGTACCTGCACGCAGCGCGCGGCCGGGCGCGTGCCGGTGATTGCCGGCACTGGCGCCAATAGTACCCAGGAGGCCATTGAGTTAACTCAGGGCGCCAGCGATAACGGCGCGGACGCCTGTTTACTGGTGGTGCCGTACTACAACAAACCGACTCAGGAAGGATTGTATCGGCACTTTCGTGCGATCGCCGAGGCGGTGGATATTCCGCAGATTCTCTACAACGTGCCGGGACGCACCGCCTGCGACATGCTGCAGGAAACCGTGTCGCGCCTGGCGCAGGTGGACAATATTGTAGGTATCAAGGAAGCGACTGGTGAGCTGGAGCGGGCACAGTGGTTGATCGAGCAGTGCCCATCCGAGTTTGCTATCTATTCGGGGGACGATTTCACCGCGGTCGAGCTGATGCTGCTGGGGGGGAAAGGCAATATTTCGGTGACTGCCAATGTTGCGCCCCGACTGATGGCGGACGCTTGCGCCGCTGCGCTGGCCGGGGACGCGCAGCGGGCACGGGCGCTCGACGAGATTCTGCGGCCGGTCCACAATGCACTATTTTTTGAGTCCAACCCGATTGTGGTTAAATGGGTGTTAGCGGAAATGGGTTGGATATCCCAGGGCGCCATTCGCCTGCCGATGACGCCCCTTTCCGAGGAATTGCGTCCCGCGGTGCGGGCCGTTATGCGCAAAGCCGGGATTTTATAGCAGACTGAAGCGATACAGATTCCGGCTCAACCGGACTACCGTGATTTTACTATCAGCACCAGGAAACGATGCCAATATGAGCAGAAAGTATCTAGCAAAACCCGCTGCGATTTTGAGCGTAACCCTGGGTCTCAGTGGCTGCGGACTGTTTAGCGATGATGGCGCGTTGCGCAACCGCGGCGACGATTATCGCGAAGCCCGGGAAATGCCCCCGATAGCGGTTCCGGAAGAGATGGATAAGGGTGCCTTGGGCCAGCTCTACGCGGTGCCAACCATTCCCGAGACATCCATTCTGGAGGAAACTGCCGCAGTGCCGCGCCCCCAGTCCGTATCGAGCAATTTGCTGGAGCAGGAAGTAAAAATACAGTCCCTTGGGGACAACCGCTGGATTTTAATCAATCGTACCCCCGGGGAAGTTTGGCCCCGCGTACGCAATATTCTTAACAGCAACGGCATTCCAACGGCGGTGGCCGACGCCCCCGCGGGGGTCATCGAAACGGAATGGGTGCGACTGCAAAACGATGACGCGGCCAAACATCGCTATCGCTTCCGCATTGAGCAGGGGGTGCAGCTCAAGAGTACCGAAATCAGCATTCTACATTCTCAGACGGGTGTCGACAGTGTGGCCACGCCGGCGTGGCCGGAGCGCTCCACCAGTGACGATCGCGAGCTCAGCATGGCGGAAGTGATGGCCAATGCCCTGGCCGGCGATCTCGCCAGCGGCACCGTGTCGCTGTTGGCGCAATCGATTGGCGGCGGCTCCAAAGTCGACGTGGTGGCGCCAAAAAATGGCGAACCCTATTTGTTGGTTAAGCTGGACTACAATCGCGCCTGGGCGTCGGTGGGCTATGCCGTCTCGCACGAGGGCTTTAGCATTGTCGATCAGGATCGCACTGCCGGTATTATCGATATTCATTATGGGGACGGCGGGGAAGAGGACGGCCCAGGCTTTTTCAAGCGGTGGTTGGGTCTCGCGGAGGAGGTCAGCGCTCCCCTTGGGGCTAACTACCAGGTGCGGGTACGGGCCGGCGACGGGGGCGTGGAAGTACGCGTAAGCGACGCGGAACAGGGCGTGGTCGAGCGCACACAGGCGCTGCGCCTGTTGAAGAAGATCCGCGCCAACCTGTCCTGAGCCATCGTGCGCTTCGCTTCCCTCGGTAGTGGCAGCAAAGGTAACGCCACGCTGGTGGAGTGGGGCGACACCTGTGTGCTGGTGGATTGTGGTTTTTCCATTCGCGAGACCGAGCTGCGCCTGGCGCGACTCAATCGCCACCCGGAACAGTTGACCGCTATTCTGGTGACCCACGAACACGGCGATCACCTGCGCGGTGTCATGCCCCTGGCACGCCGCTACAATATCCCGGTGATGATGACCGCTGGCACGGCGCGAGCAGCAGGTGAGGCGAGCCGTGTCCACATTACCCATATCGCCGATATGCGGGAGTTGTGGGTCGGCGAATTGCGGGTCGAGCCGGTGGCGGTACCTCACGATGTGCGCGAGCCGGTGCAGTTTGTGTTTCGCAGCCCCGACAGGTGCCTGGGTGTGCTCACTGACCTCGGTAGTATCAGTGCGCATGTGGTGGACCGCTATCGCGACTGTGACGGCCTGTTGCTGGAGGCTAATCACGACACCGAAATGCTGGCCAATGGCCCCTACCCCTACCCCTTAAAACGTCGGGTGGGGGGTGACTGGGGGCATTTGAACAACGGGCAGGCGGCGGCGCTGCTGGAGGCTGTCAATATCGACCGGTTACACACATTGGTTTTGGGCCACATTAGCCGACAAAACAACCATCCCGACCGGGTGCGCGACCAGGTGGGCGAACTAACGGCAACGGTGCCGAGTGTCGTGTATGCCTGTCAGGATGCCGGTTTCCCCTGGCAGGTGCTCGGTTGAGTGGGCGGGGAAGCGTGCGATAGTTACCAATACAGACTTCAATGAGGCGGACATATTGATGGAAAAAGGGGCGGAATTGTATCGGGGTAAGGCCAAGTCGGTGTACGCGACGGAGGACCCGGATTTATTGGTGCTGTTGTTTCGCGACGACACGTCGGCGTTTGACGGTAAAAAAGTCGAGCAGCTTGATCGCAAGGGTATGGTGAACAACAAGTTCAACGCTTTTATCATGGAAAAGCTCGCGGCGGGTGGGATTCCCACGCACTTTGAGTCACTGTTGTCGGCGCGGGAGTCTCTGGTTAAGCGGCTGCAGATGATTCCCGTGGAGTGTGTGGTGCGCAATGTGGCCGCCGGGAGTTTGTGTCGCCGACTAGGTATTGCGGAGGGTCGAGAGTTGGCGCCGCCGACCCTGGAATTTTTTCTCAAAAATGACGAACTCGGGGATCCGATGATTAATGAATATCATATCGAAACCTTTGGGTGGGCGCGCTCTGAACACCTGCAGGTCATGAAACGTCTATCATTCGCGGTCAACGATATTCTGCGCAATTTGTTTCGCCAGGGGAATATGCTGTTGGTGGATTTTAAACTGGAATTCGGGGTATTTCAGGATCAGGTGGTGCTGGGGGATGAATTTTCCGCCGATGGCTGTCGTCTATGGGACGTGGATACGCGGGAGAAGCTGGACAAGGATCGCTTTCGCCAGAATCTGGGAAACGTGGTGGAGTCCTACGAAATTGTCGGTCGTCGTCTCGGCGTTCAGTTCGATTAAACCAGTTGTTTCCCCTTCAAAAATAAATTGTTACGAGGATTACGTACGGTGTTCCTGAACTGGATTTACCTTTCCTGGGGCGTTTTAGGGGTGGAATTGTCCACAGTTATCACCAAAACCTCTCGCAGGTTTTGGAAAGGTTCTGTAACCCTTTGATATTCCTATTTTGGCCAGCTAACTCATTGATTTATATAGAATAGAAATTTGTCCAAATTTTGACCATTTTGTGGCAGTACTATGACGGTGGCGGGTTTGGGGCGGTTGTGTAGATGCAGTCCACAAACTTATCCACAGAAACTGTGGGTAAGTGGTGTCAACCAAAACCTGGCGGACCGCGTTTACTGTGGATGCTCGGTTTAAGTTCAATTCTGACAGTGCGACGGGAGCTGTAACCGCTCTGTGTGCGCTTGCAGCAACAGTGCATCCGCGCAATCCAGACCGGGGTTGCCGCTGAGGTCGACCCCCGTCAGCTGGTTCAGGTAGAGCAATGGTTTAATACCGGTAAGGCGATTGTGGGACAGATTCAGCTGCGCCAGACCGGTAAAAACTTCCAGTCCGGAGAGGTCGGCAATGTTGGCGTGGGTACACACCAGTCGAGTCAGCTGGCCCGGCCGGGTAATATTGAGATCAGTCAGGGTCTGCGCCAGGCAGGCCCCAAGGGCGGCATCCACAACACGGTAGTCGGTAAATACCCTGGGCGGCGCGTAGACCTCCCTCTCGTTGACGGTAAACAGATAGTTGCGGCAGCTCGTCAGCAACGGGACTAACAACAGGATAGTGATCAGGATCGAACGTGGCATGAGAGCTACTCCTGTTTTGCACATTTATTATGGCGCTATATTCTAGCCCTCGCAGGCGGACATGGCTATGATGGTGAAAATGCAGTGCGACAGACGTCATCCACGGGCTGGGCCGCAGGGACCGAATCACCTATGTTTGATAAACCAGAGGAAAATATCATGAAGAAAATAGTTATTGCCGGGATGGTACTGCTGTTGGCTGGCTGTATGTCCACTGACCCCTACACTGGCGAGCAAAAAGTCAGTAACACTGCTAAAGGCGCAGGCATTGGTGCCGTGGCCGGCGCGGTGATTGGCGCCGCAACTTCCAGCAAAAAAGATCGCGGTAAAGGCGCCTTGATCGGCGCAACCGGCGGCGCCGCCATCGGTGGCGGGGTTGGTTTTTATATGGATAAACAGGAGGCCGCGCTGCGCACAAAGCTCGAAGGCACTGGCGTTCGCGTGGTGCGCGACGGGGACAATATTCGTCTGGTGATGCCCGGCAACATCACATTTGACTCTGGCCGTTACGATGTCCGCTCCGCCTTTTATGGCACGCTCGAATCGGTTGCGGTGGTACTCAAGGAGTTCGACAAAACCAGCATCCGCGTCGCTGGCCACACGGATTCCGTGGGGGATGACAGCTCCAACCAGACCCTCTCGGAGCGCCGCGCCAACAGCGTCGGACAGCTTTTGATCTCCTATGGAGTCATGGCTGGACGGGTTATGGTGACCGGTTATGGCGAGCGCTATCCAGTTGCGGGTAACGACACCGAGCAGGGTCGCCAGGCCAACCGCCGCGTCGAACTCGAACTGGTGCCCATGCAGTAATGGTTCGGACGCCACACTTGCAGAAAGGGGGGGATACCCCCCTTTTTTGTGCGCGTTAATTGCACCGATGCCGGTAGCTGCTGTTTGTTGCGAGCCGTCCTGCCGTCCCCGCGGGGAGCGGTTTGCCGCCGAGCTTGCGCTGCCACTTATTATCGGCCGCGAAAATGTTGGTGGTCGCGAGTGGGCCGCCGGCGACTATATCCTCGAGGTCGCGGAGGATGGCGTGGGCCTGCGCAGTGCTGGTTTGAAATCGGTGCTGGTGCGATGCGATTTCGTTGCTGGCGGGTTGGCACACCGTCGTCGTTTCGGCGGAGGGCACGGTCAGGCAATTGCCAGGGCTATCGGCATTCGCG
>JBFJMM010000006.1:0-23985 GCA_041633885.1 Porticoccaceae bacterium | reverse complement strand
TGGCGATTTCGTCGGCGGTCTTTATGGATACGGGCATATGATGGGTGCTTGTACTAATCAGTGCGCGCATTGTACCCAATTACCGGGGATGGGTGCACCGTCGCTGGTGGTCAGGTGGTCACAGTGATCATTAACCGCGCCAGGCGTGGTCAGGCTTCATTCTGGTATGGAATTATGGTATAAAGCGCGCCCCGGGAATTTCCCCGGGGGTAACTAACGACACACACATATCGTCACGCCCGTCTGGGTGCCTCAGGCAGTAACACGCCGGGGTTGACTGGTGGGATATGTGGAGGTTTAACCCTGATCAGGAACTGACCATGACTACTGTCTCCATGCGCGACATGCTGCAAGCTGGCGTCCATTTTGGCCACCAGACCCGCTTTTGGAACCCCAAGATGAATTCCCGCATCTTCGGGGCCCGCAATAAAGTCCATATTATCAATCTCGAACAGACTCTTCCGGCGTTTAACGACGCGTTGGCGATGGCTCGCAAACTGGCCTCCAATGGCAACAAACTGCTGTTTGTAGGCACCAAGCGGGCGGCGCAAAAAGCCGTGAAGGAACAGGCCGAGCGCGCTGGCATGCCCTATGTCAGCCACCGCTGGCTGGGTGGGATGTTGACCAATTACAAAACCATTCGCGGCTCGGTGCGCCGCTTGCGCGAGCTGGAGACGCAAAGCGCGGATGGTACGTTTGAAAAATTAACCAAGAAAGAAGCGCTGATGCGTATTCGGATGATGGAAAAGCTGGAACGTTCCATCGGCGGTATCAAGGACATGGGTGGGTTGCCCGACGCCCTGTTCGTTATCGATGTGGATCACGAACGTATCGCGGTGCAGGAGGCCAACAAGCTGGGTATTCCGGTCATCGGCATCGTGGATACCAACAGTAATCCCGATGGTATCGACGTGGTTATTCCCGGTAACGACGACGCTATTCGCGCCATTAAGTTATATGTGACCGCGATGGCCGACGCGATCCTCGAAGGCAAGGCGCACGGTGCCAGCGGGTCCTCCGCCAAGGATGAATTTGTGGAAGTGACCGATGACGAGGTTGTTGCCGAGGCCGCCGCGCCGGAAGTAACACAGGAGTAAAGCGTCGCGGCCGCGGCGTAACGGGCTGGTTTGGCCCGCCCGACCGAGGCCGACAATGGCGGGTGTGATCTGGACCAAAAAAGGGGGCTTGGCCCCCTTTTTACTAATAGCAGGAAAGAGGAGAGGTAGGCATGACGACAATCACGGCGTCCCAGGTAAAAGAACTGCGCGAGCGCACCGGCCTGGGCATGATGGAATGCAAGAAAGCGCTGGTGGAAACCGCCGGGGACATCGATCTGGCAATTGAAAATCTGCGTAAATCGAGTGGCATGAAAGCTGCGAAGAAAGCCGGGCGCACCGCGGCCCAGGGCGCGGCTGCTATCAAAGTGTCCGACGATGGCCGTTTCGGCGTGCTGGTGGAAGTCAACTCCGAAACCGATTTTGTCGCTCGGGACGACAATTTTCGAGCATTTGTACAAACCGTGCTGGAGCGCGCCTTCAGGGATCGGCAGAGCGATGTTGCGGCTTTGATGGCGGGCGAGCTGGAGACGGCGCGCGAGGCGCTGGTGCAGAAGATCGGCGAGAACATTCATGTGCGCCGGGCGGTGGTGGTCGAAGCGCCGGTGGTGGGCAGCTACGTGCACAGCAACGACCGTATTGCGGTTCTGGTCGCTCTTTCCGGCGGTAGCGCGGATCTCGCCAGGGATGTCGCGATGCACGTTGCGGCCGTTAACCCACAGGTTGCAAAACCACAGGATATGCCCCAGGATTTACTTGAGAAAGAACGGGAAATCTATCTCGTGCAGGCCCGCGAGAGCGGTAAGCCGGATGCCATCGTGGAAAAAATGGTAGCCGGCCGGGTGAGTAAGTTTCTGGCCGAAGTCAGTCTTGTCGAGCAGCCTTTTGTCAAGGACCCCGATGTCAAAGTAGGCCAGCTACTGAAGGACGCTGGCTGCGACGTGCAGGGGTTTGTGCGTTTCGAAGTGGGCGAGGGCATCGAAGTTGAAGCGGTCGACTTTGCCGCTGAGGTTGCCGCGCAGGTGAGTTCGCAAAAATGACACGACAGCGGCTGGCGCACGCCAGCCACGGCAGGTTGTGTGGAGAGTAGGTCGGTGAGCAAGGGCGCCAAGGACAAAAAATACAAGCGTATTCTGCTTAAGCTGAGTGGCGAGGAGCTGGTTGGCGAAGAAAACTTTGGGATTGACCCCAGAGTGCTCGATCGCATGGCGCTGGAAATTGGTCAGCTGATCGGCATCGGCGTACAGGTTGGCCTGGTTATCGGTGGCGGTAATCTGTTTCGCGGCGCGGCACTGAACGCGGCCGGGATGGAACGCGTCACAGGCGATCATATGGGTATGCTGGCCACGGTTATGAATGGACTGGCGATGCGCGACGCCCTGGATCGCAATAATATTTCGGCGCGGGTTATGTCGGCGATACCGATGAGCGGCATCGTCGAGCACTACGATCGTCGCCGGGCACTGAATTACTTGTCCGCCGGGGAGGTGGTGATTTTTGCCGCGGGTACCGGCAATCCTTTTTTTACGACGGATTCGGCCGCGTGCCTGCGAGGCATCGAAATCGACGCGGAACTGGTGCTGAAGGCGACTCGGGTGGACGGCGTCTATTCTTCGGACCCCTTGAAAGATCCGACGGCCACGCTTTTTTCGCGCTTAACTTACGACGAAGTATTAGAGAAAAAACTCGCGGTAATGGATTTGACGGCTATCTGCCTGTGCCGGGAACACAATATGCCGGTGCGCGTGTTTCGCATGTCCAAGCCGGGGGCCCTGCTCAGTATCGTGGTGGGTGGGCAGGAAGGCACACTGATTGAAGAAGCGTAAGCCATGACCATGATTGAAGAATTAAAGAAAGATGCCCAGGAGCGCATGGGTAAGACCGTGGACGCGTTGGCGCAGGCGTTCAATAAAATTCGCACTGGACGGGCGCACTCGAGCCTGCTGGACGGGATCTCGGTGAGTTACTACGGCAATGACACGCCGCTTAATCAGGTGGCGACCGTCACCGCGATTGACGCGCGCACCCTGTCGGTGGCGCCCTGGGAAAAGGCGATGGTGGTGGAGGTGGAGAAGGCCATCATGCGCTCCGATCTGGGGCTCAATCCGTCGACCTCGGGTACGATTATCCGCATTCCCATGCCAGCGCTGACTGAGGAAACCCGCAAGGGCTACATACGTCAGGCCAAACACGAGGCGGAAAATTCCCGGGTATCGGTGCGCAACATTCGCCGCGATGTGTTGTCCGATATCAAGGAGTTGCTCAAGGAAAAGGATATATCCGAAGATGAGGAACGCCGCGCCCAGGAAGAGGTGCAAAAAATAACCGATCGCTACATCGCAAAAATTGAAGAAGCCCTGGCGGCGAAAGAACGCGACTTGATGGAAATTTAGTATTCCATCCAGGAAATTACCATGGCAGAAACCACTGAATGCCCGACCGGCAGCCATCCCCTGCAGCACGTAGCTATTATTATGGATGGCAACGGTCGCTGGGCCCGTGCCCGTGGGCTCGGGGCTGTGGCCGGGCACAATGCTGGCGTCGAAAAAGTGCGCGGTATTCTCGACGCCTGTCAGCAACACAACATTTCGACACTGACCCTGTTTGCGTTTAGCAGCGAAAATTGGCAGCGCCCACCCGCGGAGGTGGGGGCCCTGATGTCCCTGTTTGCGTCATACCTTAAAAAAGAGACCCACGAACTGTGCAGGCGCGACATTCGTCTGCGGGTGATTGGCGAACGCAGCCGGTTTAGTGGGCGGCTGCAAAAACTGATCGCCGATGCGGAGCGGGCTACCGCCAATGGCAGTTTTACCCTTGTGCTGGCAGTGGATTATGGTGGTCGCTGGGATATTTTGCAGGCCACCCGGCAGGTGGCCAATCTGGTCAGGGACGAGCAGCTGGATTGCGATAAAATCGATGAGGCGCTGTTCGCGCGCCATCTGAGTCTCGGCGATCTGCCCATGCCGGATCTGTGTATCCGCACGGCAGGGGAGCAGCGCATCAGTAACTTTCTGCTGTGGCAAATGGCCTATACCGAATTGTATTTCGCCAAGTGCTACTGGCCCGATTTTGATAACGCCGTGCTCGATCAGGCGGTACAGGACTATTATCAGCGGCAACGGCGCTTTGGGCTGACCAACGATACGGTGGAGCGTCAGAGTGCTTAGATTGCGGGTGGCGACCGCTGTGGTGCTCGCCCTGGCTTTTCTTCCCGCGCTGTTCTGGTTGCCACCCGTCGCATTTGCCGCGCTGATGGCTGTCGTGGTGGGGTACGGCGCCTGGGAGTGGAGCGCCCTGGCGGGGCTGCGTAGCGTGATTCCGCGGGCTGCGTACACGCTGGCGCTGCTGGCACTGCTGGTATGGTTGTTCAGCGGCTGGCAGTTGCCCGGTAGTGGCCTGCGCAAAGAGGTTGCGCTGCCGCTGTTGCTGATAGCTGGCGCCTGGTGGGCGGTAGCCCTGCTATGGGTGCAGGGCTATCCCAGCAGTGCGGTGCTGTGGGGCAATGTGGTGGTGTGCCTGGCTATCGGCGTATTGGTACTGGCGCCGTTGTGGTTGGCAATTTCTGTCCTGGTTGGCGAACCTCGGGGTCCCTGGCTGGTTTTGGTGGTGGTATTAATTGTGGCCCTGGCGGATATTGGCGCTTATTTTACCGGGCGCGCGTTCGGCAGGCACAAACTCGCGCCTGCGGTAAGTCCCGGTAAAACCTGGGAAGGGGTGCTCGGTGGCCTGGCCAGCGTCGCGCTGTTTGTTGTCGCGCTGGGGGCCTGGTGTGAACTGCAATGGAAGGCCTGGCTGCCATGGGCAGGGGTGGCGTTGGCGACCGCTCTGGCGTCGGTGCTGGGCGACCTGCTGGAAAGCATGCTCAAGCGTCATCGCGGCGTCAAGGACAGCGGTACTATTCTGCCGGGACACGGTGGCTTGCTGGATCGCCTGGACAGTCTGACCGCCGCGCTACCCGTATTTACCCTGTTTTACCTGATACTCGACCACAGGTTGTAGGCTATGGAGCAGGTTACCGTGCTCGGCGCGACGGGGTCCATCGGCGTTAACACCCTGGATGTAATGGCCCGTCACCCGGACCGCTTTCGCGCGTTTGCGCTGACCGCACACACGCGCATCGATCTGTTGGCACAACAGTGCCGCCAATGGCGGCCGCGCTATGCGGTGGTTGCCAATCAACAGGACGCGCGGCGGCTGGCGCAGAGCATTGCAAATGGATCCAGGGCCCGCGCCACTGAAGTGCTATGGGGCGAGGAGGGCCTGATCGAGGTGGCGGCTCACCCCGACGCCGGCACAGTTATGGCGGCAATCGTGGGTGGTGCGGGTTTGGTGCCAACCATGGCTGCGGTGCACGCCGGCAAACGGGTATTGCTGGCCAATAAGGAAGCACTGGTGATGGCGGGCGAGCTGTTTATGGAGGGGGTCCGTCGTTGCGGCGCGACGTTGTTGCCGATCGATAGCGAACACAATGCTATTTTTCAGTGTTTGCCGTCCGGCTACCGGGGCGATCCCCAGGGGGCGGGGATAAGGCGCATTCTGCTGTCGGCCTCCGGTGGTCCCTTTCGCACCATCGAGCTTGAGCAGTTGCGGTTGGTGACCCCCGATCAGGCCTGCGCACACCCAAATTGGCGGATGGGGCGTAAAATTTCCGTGGATTCGGCGACCATGATGAACAAGGGGCTGGAATTGCTCGAAGCCTGTTGGTTATTCGATGTCGCGCCGAGCCAGGTCGACGTAGTGATTCACCCCGAAAGTATCGTGCACTCCCTGGTGGAGTACGTCGACGGGTCGCTGTTGGCGCAACTGGGCAACCCGGATATGCGCACACCCATCGCCCATGCGTTAAACTGGCCGCAACGTCTGGTGTCCGGAGTCGCGCCCCTGGACCTGATCGGGGTGGGCGCCTTGAATTTTAGCGCGCCTGAACAGGCCCGCTATCCCTGTCTTGGACTGGCGCGGGCGGCGGCGCAGGCGGGCAAGGATTATCCGGTGGCGCTCAATGCCGCCAACGAAGTGGCCGTTGCCGCGTTTCTCGACGGCAAAATTGGATTTTGCAGAATCGCTGAAATCGTGGCCGAAACCCTGCACGGTTGGGTGGCCAGTGAACCGCGGGACCTCGCGGCAGTCCAAGCCTCCGATGCGCGGGCGCGGGGCGCGGCCCTAGCCATGCTTGCCTGAGATAGCCGTGGCGGGGCAAACATGAAAGATCGGGATGAATTGATCAGGTAAACACCTATGGCAGTAGTACAGATGATTTTTTACACCCTGATTGTGCTGGGTGTACTGATTACTTTCCACGAATTTGGCCACTTCTGGGTGGCCCGTCGTTGCGGTATAAAGGTGCTGCGGTTTTCCATTGGCTTTGGTCCCGCGTTGTTGCGCTGGCGCGACAAACTGGGCACTGAATTTGTAATCGCGGCCCTGCCCCTGGGTGGCTACGTGAAAATGGTGGACGAACGAGAGGGGCCGGTGGCGCCGGAAGACGTCGAGGGCGCGTTTAACCGTAAACCGGTGTCGGCGCGCATTGCCACCGTCGCCGCCGGACCCCTGGCCAATTTCGTGCTGGCCCTGATCGCCTACTGGCTGGTGTTTGTGCTTGGCACCCAGGGCGTGGCGCCGATTATCAGCGCAGTGGCGCCGGGTTCCGTGGCGGCCTCCGCGGGACTCGAGCCGGGTCAGGAAATTATTGCCGTCGACGGTGTCGACACCCCCACCTGGCAGGCGCTCGGCGAACAGCTGGTACGTCGTATTGGCGATAGTGGGCCGATACGTTTTACCGTGGTGTACCCGGACTCGTCGCTACGTTACGACAGCGAGGGTTTGTTACAACAATGGGACGTGGATACCGATAGCCCGGATCCGATCGCCAGCATCGGCCTGAAATTGTACCAGCCGCTGGTGATTCCGGTTGCCGACGAAGTGACCCCGGGGGATCCTGCAGATAGCGCGGGAATCATCAGCGGCGACCTGATTGTTGCCGCCGATGGGGTGGCCATGACCGACTGGCACACCTGGGTGGAGTACGTGCGTGCGCGCCCTGCCCAGGCTATCGATGTGACAGTGGAACGGGAAGGGCAGACATTTATAACGACCATTACCCCCCGGCGGGTGGCAGCGGAGGACGGAGGTGATATCGGACAGGTAGGCATGTCGGTGGTAGTGCCGCAGTGGCCCGAAGATTTGTTCAGGGAGATGAAATTTGGGCCGGTGGACGCGCTGGTGCGCGCCGGGCAGCAAACCTGGAAAACCTCCGCGCTGATCCTCAGCTCGATCAAGAAAATGATCGTCGGAGATATTTCTGTCAAACACTTGAGCGGCCCGATTACCATTGCTAAAGTGGCGGGCGCTTCAGCGGAGTACGGCCTGGGCCCGTTTTTACAGTTCATGGCATTGCTCAGTGTGAGCCTTGGGGTGTTGAATTTATTACCGATTCCGGTGCTGGACGGGGGACACCTGGCGTATTACCTGGTCGAAGCGGTGAAAGGCCGCCCAGTCTCCGACAAAGTGCAGGAGCTTGGATACCGGATCGGGCTGATGCTGGTTGTTGGTTTGATGGTGTTGGCCCTATACAATGACCTGCTGCGGCTGTGACCAGCCATTGAATGAATAATCACCACAATAGGGTTCGCCGGTTCTCCATGAAACGACTATTAGTTCTGTTGTCCCTGGTTTTGCTGCCAGTTTTTGTCCGCGCCGACGTTTTTCAGATTGAAGATATCCGTATCGATGGCCTGCAGCGGGTATCGGCAGGGACCGTGTTTGCGTCCATGCCGGTAAACGCCGGGGACCTGATTGATGACGAGGGCGTGCGCGCTGTGGTACGGGCACTGTTTCGCACCGGCTTTTTTGACGATGTGCAGGTGGGTCGGGACGGCAATGTCCTGGTGATTGGCGTGAAGGAACGACCGGCTGTAGCGGAGATCAATATTTCCGGCAACAAGGCCATTGAGACGGAAGAATTGCTGAAGGCACTGCGCAGCAACGGCCTCGCGGAGGGGCAGATATTCCGCGAAGCGATCCTCGAGGGGATGGGGCAGGAGTTGCGTCGCCAGTACGTGTCCCAGGGTCGCTATGGCGCCACCGTGGATGCGCAGGTAAAAGAATTGCCCCGCAACCGGGTCGCGGTCGAGCTGACTATCTCCGAGGGGCAGGTGGCGGCCATCAAGCACATCAATATTGTGGGCAATAACGCGTTCGATGAACAACAGCTGATCGAGCTGTTTGAATTGCAGACCACCGGTTGGTTGTCCTGGATTTATAACGACGACAAATATTCCCGCGAAAAACTGTCTGGCGACCTAGAGCGGCTGCAGTCCTGGTATCTGGATCGCGGCTACATGCGCTTTGCCATCGACTCCACGCAGGTATCGATAAACCCGGGGCGGGACACGGTTTATATTACCATCAATATCTCTGAAGGGGACGTGTACACCGTCGACGAAGTGGAGCTGGCGGGTGAACTGGTACTGCCTGAAGAAGACATTCGACGCATGATCTTGATGCGTGAGGGTCTGACCTTTTCCCAGGTGCTGATGACCTCCACCAACGAGTTGATTACCAAGCGCCTCGGCGCAGAGGGCTACACGTTTGCCGAAGTGGAAGGCTTTCCCGAAGTCAAGGAAGATGGCAAAACCGCCAAGGTCACGTTTTTTGTGAAGCCCGGTAAGCGCGCCTATGTGCGGCGCATCGAGTTTCGCGGCAACACCAAAACCGCCGATGAAGTCCTGCGCCGGGAAATGCGCCAGATGGAATCCGCCTCCGCGTCGACCACCGCCATCGATCGCTCCAAGGTGCGCCTCGAGCGCCTCGGTCACTTCAAGGAGGTGACCTCGGAAATCCGCGAGGTGCCCGGCACCGCCGATCAGCTCGATGTGATCTATGCCGTTGAGGAGCAACCTTCGGGCAGCATCGGCGCGAGCATTGGCTTCGCCCAGGGCACCGGTATCGTGCTGGGTGGTAACCTGCAGGAGAAAAATTTTCTGGGCACCGGCAATAATGTCGCGCTGGGTTTAAGCCGCAGTTCCTACCGCACCAATATGGCCCTGTCCTTTACCGACCCCTATTTCACCACCGACGGCGTCAGCGCCGGCGCCAGGGTGGCCTATTCAAAGACTGACTACGGCGAGTTTAATGTGTCCAGCTACACCTCCGACAGCCTGTCCACGGGGCTGTCCTTCGGCTACCCGATTTCCGAAATCGCCCGGGTGGGTTTCGGGGTTAATGTGGAGCAGCTGGGTATCGACGCCGGTAGATTTTCGTCCCAGGAAATAATCGATTTCGTCAACGACAATGGGGATCAATACAATATCGTGAGCGTCAATGCCAACTGGATAGAATCAACCCTGAACCGGGGCGTGTTCGCCACCCGCGGCAAAAGCCAGCAGGTGGGGGTGGAACTGGCGACCCCGATCGGGGATATGGAATATGTAAAATTAACCTATGCCGGGGAAATGTTTCGACCCCTGACCAGAAACCTGACCCTGCGGTTGCGCACGGATCTGGGGTATGGGGAAGGGTTTGGCGCCACCAGCCGCCTGCCATTTTTCAAAAACTTCTACGGCGGTGGCTTCGGCTCGGTGCGCGGTTTTAAACGCAATACCCTGGGCCCGAAGGAAAGTTTGAATCCGGTGCTGAAGGATCTTGGTTTCGACGACCCCGATCCGTTTGGTGGCAATGTGAAGATCGAAGCCGGTGCCGAAGTGATTTTCCCGGTGCCCTTTCTGAAAGACAAACGCAGTACCCAGATGGCGGTGTTTTTTGATGCGGGCAATATTTTTGATACCGATTGTTCGGCCACTCAGGTCAACTGTTTTTCGCCGGATCTGGGCGAATTGCGCTACTCGGTCGGGGTGGGGGGCACCTGGCTGAGTGGGTTTGGACCGATCACGGTAAGTGTGGGAACGGCGTTGAACGACAGCGCTGACGACGAAACCGAGTTTTTCCAATTTTCGTTGGGGCAAGGTTTTTAACTGAAGTTACTATTTTACGGAGAGTGATTTGTGCGCAATATGAAAATTATGTTGATGGTTTTTATAGGGCTGTTCAGCTGTTCCGTGCTGGCGGAAAAAATTGCGGTGATTGATGTGGGCAGGGCCATTTTCAGTACGGACGTGGCCAAGGCGCGGCAAAAGCAGTTGCAGGGGCAGTCGGAGTATGCGTCGTTACAATCCAAGTACGACAGCGCCGGGGCGGATATGCAGGCGCTGCAGAAAGAAGTGGAAAGCAAACGCATGACCATGTCCCAGGAAAAAGCGGCCGAGTACCAGAAAAAAATGGAGTATCTGCGCGCCGATCTGGAACTCAATGGCCGCAAGCTGGAACAGGAAATTAAAGGCCTGCGCAACAGTATTATGCAGGAATTGCAACCGAAAACTGTCGAGGCGATTAAGGAGCTGGTGGCCGAGGAAAAAGTGACGCTGCTGTTGCAACGGGAAGCCGTGATTTCCGCCGCCCCGGAAATGGATTTAACCGACAAGCTGATCGATCGCCTGAATAAAAAGGCAAAATAATCGTCGGGGAAATACATGGCGCTTGAGTTAACCCTGGGGCAGATTGCCGAGATAATCGGCGCCGAGCTGCGCGGTGACGGGGCTTGCGTCATCCGCGGGCTGAATACGCTGCAGGCGGCCCAGCAGGGCGACCTGGCGTTTCTGGCCAATAAAAATTATCTGCCCCTGCTGACTGCTACCAGCGCCAGCGCGGTGATTCTGCATCCTCAGCAGGCAGGTGAATTCGCAGGTCAAGCGCTGCTGATGGATAATCCGTACGCGGGTTATGCGCGGGCAACGGCGTTGTTCAATAATGCTGTGCGTCCGGCAGCGGGGATTCACGAAAGTGCGGTGATTGCCGCCAGTGCCCACATCGACCCCCTGGCTTCCATTGGCCCCCAGGTGACGATCTGCGACGATGTGCATATCGCCGCCGACGCGGTGATTGGGGCCGGCGTGTATATCGGTGCCCGTAGCCGGGTGGGGTCCGGTACGACCCTGTTCGCCAACGCCAGCATCTATCACGATGTAATTATCGGCGAGCAGGTGGTGATTCATAGCGGTGCGGTGATTGGCGCGGATGGCTTCGGGTTTGCCAACGACGGTGGCAAGTGGATCAAGATTCATCAACTGGGCGGGGTGGAAATTGGCAACCGGGTGGAAGTGGGCGCCTGTACCACCATTGATCGCGGCGCACTTGGCAATACGGTTATTGAAGACGGCGTGATTCTCGACAACCATGTGCAGATTGCTCACAATGTGCGCATTGGCGAGAACACGGCCATGGCGGCCTATAGCGGTATTGCCGGTAGTACGGTAGTTGGCAAAAACTGCATTTTTGCCGGCCAGGCGGGGGCGGTAGGTCACATCAAGGTCGGGGATAACGTGCACGCCATGGCCCGGTGCACCATTTCCAAATCCCTGGATAAACCCGGATCCTACTCGTCCGGGTTGCTCATGTACGAAACGACAGTATGGCGCAAAAACGCGGCGCGCTTTGGGCAATTGGACGATATGGCGCGGCGTCTAAAAAAATTGGAAAAGCAGCAAAAATCATAGCGGGTTAGTGTGCAATCCGCGTCAGGGAAATTTCATGAAAATAGACGATATCAAGAGGCTCTTGCCGCACCGCTATCCCGCGTTGTTGGTGGACAGAGTGGTAGAAATCGAGCTTGGAAAACGCATTGTCGCCTACAAAAATATCACGATTAACGAGGAGGTTTTTAACGGGCACTTCCCGCAAACGGCAATTTTTCCGGGCGTCCTGATTATTGAAGCCATGGCCCAGGCCGCGGGCATTCTGGGGTTTGCGACCGTAAACAAGCAACCGGATGACGACACGTTGTATCTGTTCGCCGGGGTCGATGGGGTGCGTTTCAAGCGCCCGGCGGTGCCGGGAGATCGGTTGATGCTGGAAGCCGAAATTCTTTCCACCAAGCGTAATATCTGGCGCTTCAAGTGTCGGGCGCTGGTAGACGATAAAGTGAATTGTGAGGCGATCATTCTTTGCGCGATGCAAAAATTTGAGTCGTAACACCTGTTGCGGTTACGTTTATAACATGAGGAGAGGCAGTGATAGATCCCCGTGCAATCGTTGACCCCTCGGCCAAACTGGGGCGGGACGTCGCAGTGGGCCCGTGGACGATAATTGGTCCGCACGTGGAGATCGGGGATAACACAGTGATCCATTCCCACGTGGTGCTCAAAGGCCCCTGCGTGATTGGCAAAAACAATCGGATTTTCCAGTTTGCGACGGTTGGTGAAGATACCCCCGATATGAAATACCAGGGCGAACCCACGCGACTGGTGATTGGCGACAACAATATTATTCGCGAGGGGGCGACGATTCATCGCGGCACCGTGCAGGATCGGGGTGAAACCCTGATCGGCAATCACAATCTGATCATGTCCTATGTACATATCGGACACGACTGTGTGATCGGCGACCACACCATATTAATCAACAACGCTTCCATGGCGGGTCATGTGACCGTCGGCGACTGGGCGTTCCTGTCTGGATTTTCCATGATTCACCAACACGTGTTGATTGGTGCGCACGCCTTTGTCGGGGCCGCGGGCTTCGTCAATCAGGACGTTCCGGCCTACGTGATGGCGGCGGGCCACCCGGCGGCGCCGCGCACCATCAATAAGGTGGGTTTACAGCGCCGCGGCTTCAGCGCGGCACAAATAGCCGCCATTAGCAAAGGCTACAAAATTCTCTATCGTCAGGGGCTGAAGCTGGAGGAGGCGCTGGTCAAACTCGATGAGCTGGCCGCCGCAGAGGCCGCGCTGGTCCCCTTTGTCGATTCCATACGCGCTTCGCGGCGCGGCATTATGCGCTGAGCGGGAATGAGTGAATTCCGCATCGGGATTGTGGCGGGTGAAGAGTCCGGCGATCAACTCGGCGCTGGCCTGATAGCGGCACTACAACAGCACTATCCCCACGCGATTTTCGAAGGTGTCGGCGGTGACAGAATGCAGGCGCTGGGTTTCCGCTCGCTGTTTCCCATGGAGCGGCTGGCGGTTATGGGGCTGGTTGAGCCCCTTAAACGGCTTCCCGAATTGTGGTCCATCCGCCGACAACTGATCCGCCATTTCTTAACGACCCGGCCAGCGTTAGTACTGGGTATCGATGCGCCGGATTTTAATCTGGGTCTGGAGTTGAAAGCGCGCCAGGCCGGAATTGCGACGGCCCATTACGTCAGTCCGTCGGTGTGGGCATGGCGCCAGGGACGTATTCACAAAATCGCCAGGGCGGTGGATTTAATGTTGACGCTGTTGCCCTTTGAGGCGCAGTTTTACCGGCAACACAACGTGCCGGTGGTGTTTGTCGGTCATCCCATGGCGGACCAGTTGCCGTTAACTCCCAACCCGAGCGCAGCGCGACGCACGGTGGGACTGCCGACCGAAGGTCCACTGCTCGCCCTACTGCCTGGCAGTCGCGCCTCCGAAGTGGCGCTGCTCGGGCCGTTGTTTATCCAGGTGGCGCGGCGTTGCCTGGCCGTCATGCCCGAGCTCCAGTTTGTGTTGCCCGCCGCCAGTCCTGCGCGGCGCCGGCAAATCGATACCCTGCTGCGGGGGGTTGAATTGCCGATTCGCGTGCTTGATGGACAGTCCCATCTGGCCATGGAGGCTGCCGATGCGGTGCTGCTGGCATCGGGGACCACCGCTCTCGAGGCCATGCTGTTGAAGAAACCGATGGTGGTCAGCTACAAAACCGGGTGGCTCAGTCACGCCATTTTATCGCGCATGTTAAAAGTGCCCTATGTATCGCTGCCGAATTTGTTGGCGGGCCGCATGCTGGTGCCCGAGTTACTGCAGGGTCAGGCCACGGTGGCCAACATCACTGAACAGGTGCTGCGGGGCCTGGGGGATGAGCGGCAGCGTGTAACGTTGGCAGAAGAATTCGACAAACTCCACCGCCAATTGCGCTGCGATGGCAGCGCGGTCGCCGCCAAAGCCCTGGCCGCGCTGATCGCGAGTCGGCAATGAGCACTCTGCGCTACAGCGGTCGGTTGTTAGCCGGTGTCGACGAGGCGGGGCGCGGGCCTCTGGCCGGGGATGTGGTGGCGGCCGCGGTTATGCTCGACGCCAGCACGCCGGTGCAGGGTATAGGGGATTCCAAGAAGTTGTCCGAAAAAAAACGCGAGGAGTTGTATCGCGCTATTGTTGACAGCGCGCTGTGCTGGCACGTGGGGCGCGCGTCGGTGGCTGAAATAGACAGCCTGAATATTCTGCAGGCGTCTCTACTGGCCATGGGGCGCGCGGTGGAGGGGTTAAAAATAACGCCGGAGTTTGTGGCGGTGGACGGTAACCAGTTGCCGACATGGTCGTATGCGGCCCAGGCGATCATTGGTGGCGACGGCCTGGTACCGGTGATCGGAGCGGCATCCATTATCGCCAAAGTGACCCGCGATCGCGACATGATTGCGCTGGCGCACCGCTATCCCGGCTACGGGTTTGCCGCCCACAAGGGCTATGGCACGGTGCGGCATCTTGCGGCATTGCGCGAACTCGGGCCCTGTCCGGCACACCGCCGTTCCTTTCGACCAGTCAGGGAGCTGGCGACAACAGAAAATAACCGCTAATTGGGCGACAATTGCATTGAACTTGTCGCCTATCTACAGCAAAATCCTAGTCATTAAATGGTCATAAAACACCGGGCCGCCAGCGCACGGGAAAAGCATCAGAGGGTGAAATGCAGTTTGCAGAAATAACGGGCTGGGGCAAGTGTCTGCCGCCGGAGCGCTTGACCAACGGGCAACTTACCACGCTGATGGATACGTCAGAGGAATGGATCGTCGCGCGCACGGGGATTCGCGAGCGGCGCATCAGTCACGTCAAAAATTTCGAACTGGCCCATGTGGCGGCGACCCGCGCACTGGCGGCCGCCAATGTGCGCCCCGAGTCGGTGGATATGATTATCTACGGCACCACCACCCCCGATGAAACCGTACCCAATACCGCTTCTATGCTGCTCAATAAGCTCGGTGCAAGAAACGCCTCCGCCTGCGATGTCAATGCCGCCTGCACCGGGTTCGTCTACTGTTTCAACATGGCCTCGGCCATGATTCGCAGCGGGGCCATTCAAACCGCCCTGGTGATCGGGTCGGAACGGCTGAGTCTGCTGATGGACTGGTCCAAGCGCGAATCCGCGATTTTGTTCGGCGATGGCGCTGGCGCCATTGTGCTACAGGCGTCGGACAACGAATCCGGGCTGGTCGCGGGCAAATTGGGATGCGTACCTGGCACGCGGGAGCTGCTGGCGATTCCGGATTTCGGCCTGGACGCTATCGCTAAATTTGAACCTCTGGAAATGGTGCTGGATTTTCACGGTCGCGAGGTGTTCAAGAATGCGGTCAAGGGCATGGGAGATGCCTGTCAGGAGGTGTTGAGTAAAGCCGGTTTGACCCTTGGCGACGTGGATTTAATCATTCCCCACCAGGCCAATCTGCGCATTATCGAAGCGCTGATGAACCGCCTCGATGTGTCCATGGACCGGGTGGTGGTGACCCTCGATTATTACGCCAACACCTCTACCAGCAGTATTCCCATCGCGTTGTGCGAGGCGTTGGAGGCCGGCCGGGTAAAACCGGGTATGCACATTCTGATCGCGGCCTTTGGCGCCGGTTTGACCTGGGGCGCGACGCTGATTAAATGGGGCGCCCGCACGACTCCGCTCGCTGCGGCTGAGATTGATCTGCCGCCGGCGCAGCACTCCGCCCTGGAGATGTGTCAGCATCTGATTGATTTGAGGCACAACGCCAAACAAGATATCTAGAGCGCACACATGAGCGCAACGCATTCCAGTCCACCCGCCAGCCCGGGCTTTGTGCACCTGCGGCTGCACAGTGAATACTCCATTGTCGATGGCATCGTGCGGGTCAAACCGCTGATTGAGCGGGTCGTCGAGCTGGGGATGCCGGCAGTCGCGATCACCGATGTCTGCAATTTCTTTACCCTGGTCAAATTCTACAAGGTAGCTCAGGCAGCGGGCATTAAGCCCCTGTGCGGTGCGGACTTTCTCCTCGCCAGCGACGTGCCAGACGGGACGCCGAACCAGCTGACCCTGCTGGTGCAGAACCAGACCGGTTACCACAATCTGACGCGTCTGATCTCCAGGGCCTATCAGGAAGGGCAGGAGCAGGGGCGTCCGTTTCTGCGCCGCGCCTGGTTGGCGGAAATGTCCAGTGGGCTGATCGCCCTGTCGGGTGCCAGGGAAGGGGATATCGGCCAGGCGCTACTGGGCGGCAAACAATCTTTGGCCGCCACCTTGTTGCGCGAATGGATGCACATTTTTCCCGACCGCTTTTACGTGGAAATACAACGCACCGGGCGCGAGGGCGAGGAAAATTATGTGCACGCCGCGGTAGCGCTCGCCATCCGTCACGACTGTCCCGTGGTCGCCACCAATGATGTACGTTTTTTGCACGGTCAGGAGTTCGAGGCCCACGAGGCCCGAGTATGTATTGGCGAGGGACGCACCCTCAACGACCCGCGCCGGGAGAAGCGCTATAGCGACCAGCAGTTTCTGCGCTCCCCCGAGGAAATGGCTACGTTGTTTGCCGATATTCCCGAGGCGCTCGCCAATACGGTTGAAATTGCCAGGCGCTGCAATCTCGAACTGACACTGGGCAAACCGCAGTTGCCGGAATATCCCGTGCCGGAAGGCATGACCACCGAAGCGTATTTTCGCAGCGTGGCGACGCAGGGACTGGAACAGCGGCTGGCTGCGAACCCGGCCCTGGCGGACGAGGACGGCGCGCTCTACCGGGAGCGCCTGAATTTTGAGCTGGATGTCATCGTGCAGATGGGGTTTCCCGGCTATTTTCTTATCGTGATGGATTTTATTCGCTGGGCCAAGACCAACCGCATACCGGTGGGTCCGGGGCGCGGCTCCGGGGCCGGTTCGCTGGTGGCTTATGTACTGGGCATCACCGATCTGGATCCCATTGAACACGATTTGCTGTTTGAGCGTTTTCTGAATCCCGAGCGGGTATCGATGCCGGATTTTGATATCGATTTCTGCATGGACGGTCGGGATCGGGTGATTGCCTACGTGGCCGAACGCTACGGTCGCGACGCGGTATCCCAGATTATTACCTTCGGCACCATGGCCGCCAAGGCCGTGGTGCGCGATGTGGCGCGGGTGCAGGGTAAAGCCTACGGTCTGGCGGACAAGCTGTCCAAGCTGATTCCCCTTGAAATCGGCATGACCCTGGCCCGGGCCAGGGAGCAGGAGGAACCGCTTCAGGAGTTTCTCGCGGAGGACGAAGAGGCACAGGAAATCTGGGAGATGGCCCTGCAACTGGAGGGCGTCGCGCGCAACGTAGGCAAGCATGCTGGCGGTGTGGTGATCGCGCCAACCGCGCTCACGGATTTTGCGCCCCTGTATTGCGACGAGAAAGGCGCTGGTCTGGTCACCCAGTTCGACAAGGATGATGTGGAGGAAGTGGGGCTGGTCAAATTCGACTTTCTCGGCCTACGCACCCTGACCATCATCGACTGGGCGCAAGCGCGCGCCAACGCACAGCGCAAGTTGGCCGGCGAACCGGCCCTCGACATTAACGCCATACCCATGGATGACGAAGCGACCTACCGCCTGTTGCAGCGGGCGGAAACCACGGCGGTGTTTCAGCTTGAATCGCGGGGTATGAAAGACCTGATCAAACGCATCTTGCCGAATCGTTTTGACGATATCGTCGCCCTGGTGGCGTTGTTTCGGCCGGGCCCCCTGCAGTCGGGCATGGTGGACGATTTTATCAACCGCAAGCACGGCCGCCAGGAAGTGGCCTACCCGCATCCGAAATACCAGCACCCCGATCTACAACCCATACTTGAGCCGACCTACGGCATCATTCTGTACCAGGAGCAGGTGATGCAGATCGCCCAGGTGCTGGCCGGATACACCCTCGGCGGCGCCGATCTGCTGCGACGAGCGATGGGTAAAAAGAAACCGGAAGAAATGGCCAAGCAGCGGGAAATATTTGTGGCCGGGGCTCTGGCAAACCAGATCAGCAGCCATCTGGCCGAGAATATTTTTGATTTGATGGAGAAGTTCGCCGGTTACGGTTTTAACAAGTCCCACTCCGCTGCCTACGCCTTACTGGCCTATCAGACGGCCTGGCTGAAAGCCCATTATCCTGCGGCATTTATGGCCGCTGTGCTGTCCGCGGACATGCAGAACACCGATAAAATTGTGACCTTGATCGACGAATGTCGCGCCATGCAACTGGCGTTTTCCGGCCCTGATGTCAACGTCGGCGAGTTTCAGTTTTCCGTGTCCGATGAGGGCGGTGTGATCTACGGTCTGGGGGCGATCAAGGGCCTTGGGGAAGGTCCCGTCGAAGGTATTATCGCTGCGCGGCACAGCGGACCGTTCACCGACCTGTTTGATTTCTGTGCCCGGGTCGACGGCCGCAAGGTCAATCGGCGCGCCATCGAAGCGCTGATCCGTAGTGGCGCGTTGGATGGTATCGGCCCCGCGGGCCACCCGGGCTACCAGCGCGCGGTGATGCTGGCGGCCTTGGACGAGGCCATGAAGCTGGCCGAACAACGCGCGCGGGACGCGGACAGTGGCATGGTCGACCTGTTTGGCGGTAACGTTGCGGACAGCGCGCCAGAGCTGGGCTACCAGCGTTTTGCCGAAGTTCGCGGCTTTAACGTCAAACAGCGTTTGCAGGGGGAAAAAGATACGCTCGGGTTGTACTTGTCCGGTCACCCGGTGGATGAATACGCGGCGGAGTTGCAACATTTTGTCAAAGACCGTATCTGCGATTTGCGGCCCTCCCGGGACAATCAGCTGGTTGCCGGACTGGTGGTGGGGCTGCGCACCCTGCGCAACAAGCGCGGGGATAGTATGGCTTTTTTGGTGCTGGATGATCGCAGCGGGCGCATTGAAGCGGCGGTATTCGCCGATCAGTTTCGCGAGTATCGCGACAAAATGACCAAGGATGCCGTGCTGGTCGTGGAGGGCCCGGTCACCGAGGACGACTACTCGGGTGGGTTGAAGATGCGCGTGCAGCGTATCTTGACCTTATGTGAGGCGCGGCAGCAGCACCTTAAGCGTCTGGTGATTAATCTCGACAGGGAGCGACTGGTACGGCGCGGGGTGGTGGCGCTGGAAGAAATTCTCACACCTTATCGACACGGGCAATGCCCGCTGCAGATTCGTTACCGTGGGGCCAGCGCATCGGGGGAAATCGCCCTGGGGGGAGACTGGCGTATCGCTCCCGAAGACGAACTACTCCACCAGTTGCGCGAGACCTTTGGCCCGGACAGCCTGCATTTGCGTTACTGAGGGTGGCTTAATGGACCGGTCAATAGTACATTGGCGGGCTCCGGCGTCCACCCGACCCGGAGCAGACTATAAATTGGGATTGGCCTGATATGAACTTGAACTACCTGGATTTTGAGCAGCCTATCGCCGAACTGGAGGCCAAAATCGAAGAACTGCAGCTGGTGGGCAACGACAACCAGCTGAATATCGTCGAGGAAGTCGGTCGTTTGCGGGAAAAATCCCGCAAGCTCACCGAAAGCATATACGCGGATTTGACCTCCTGGCAGGTGGTGCAGGTTGCCCGTCATCCGTTGCGCCCCTACGCCAGCGATTATATCAAGCGAGTCTTCTCGGATTTTGAAGAGCTGCACGGCGACCGGCATTTCGGCGATGACAAGGCCATTATCGGCGGCGTGGCGCGCCTCGATGGCAAGCCGGTGATGGTGATTGCCGAGGAAAAGGGGCGCGGCATCAACGAAAAAATTCACCGCAATTTTGGCATGCCTAAACCAGAAGGGTACCGCAAGGCGCTGCGCCTGATGGAAATGGCCGAACGCTTCAAAATGCCGGTTCTGACCCTGATCGACACCCCTGGCGCCTACCCGGGGATCGACTCGGAGGAACGGGGTATCAGCGAGGCTATCGCGCGCAATCTGGCGGTGATGTCCCGCCTGCGCACGCCCATCATCTGTACCGTGATTGGCGAAGGCAGTTCCGGCGGCGCCATTGCTATCGGCGTCGGCGACTGGCTTAACATGTTGCAGTATGCCACCTATTTTGTGATCTCCCCGGAGGGCTGTGCCAACATTATCTGGAAAACCGTTGCCAAGGCGCCGGAGGCCGCCCAGGCGATGGGGGTGACATCCACTTTTCTGATGGAGCTGGGTATCGCCGACGAGACAATTCCCGAACCCCTCGGCGGCGCGCACCGCGACATCGGCGACATGGCGGTACGCTTACAGGAACGATTGATTGCGCAGCTCGAAATGCTGGGCGCGCAGTCCCTCGACAGTCTTCTCGAAAAACGCTTTGCGCGACTAATGTCATATGGCAATGGCTGAGGACCAGCCGGCGTAACGCGGTGGCTTTTCACGTCGATCTGCTGGCCCCATTTTTACTGGAATTACAGGCTGCCAGCCGGGTCTGGGTGGGCTTTAGTGGTGGCCTCGATTCCACCGTGTTACTGCACGCCATAACCCGCCACTGCGAACCTGGAAAAATTTCCGCAATCCATATCAATCACCAATTGTCGCCCGCGGCGGACGACTGGGCACAGCGCTGTCGCGCTTGTTGCGCAGCGCTCGGTGTCGATCTGGTGGAAGAAACCGTGGGCGTTGCAAAAGGCGGGCATGGGCTGGAGCAGGCAGCCCGCGAACAGCGTTACGCTGTGTTTGAAAAAATGATAGGGGAAAACGACATGTTACTGCTCGCCCACCACGCCGACGATCAGGTGGAAACCATCCTGTACCGCCTGCTAAGGGGCTCCGGACCCCGTGGTCTGGCGGGCATCCCGCAGTCCCGTGCGCTCGGTTCGGGTCGCCTGCTGCGCCCTTTGCTTCAGTTTACCCGCGCCGATCTGGAAGAATACGGCGTGCGCCATGGCCTGTCCTGGGTAGAAGATGAATCCAATAAGCACACAGGGTTTGACCGTAACTATCTGCGTCACCGGGTGATTCCGGCCCTCGCCGAGCGCTGGCCGGACTACCGTGCTCGCATCGCATTGAGCGCCGACCTGTGCGCCGGCGCCGACCGTCTCAACAGGGCGCAGGCCTGTGCCGATCTCGATTTATTACAAGAACGCGGCGAGCGTCTGGGCCGCAGTATCGATATTCCGGCCCTGCAACGCCTCGACACGGAGCGAGAAGCCAACGTGCTGCGCTACTGGGCAGAGAGCTGCGGGCAGACGGCGCCCCACCAGCGGGCGCTGCTCGCCTTGCGTCGCAATTTGCTGGAGGCCCGCGCCGACGCAACCCCGGTGGTGCGCTGGCCCGGGGGCCAGTGGCGGCGCTTTCGCCACCGGTTGTATTTGCTGCCGTCCCGGCTTCCGGAAGTCGTGGTGCTGCAACCTCCCTTGCGGTGGTCCCTGAGCCAAACCCTGACGCTTGCCGATGGCAGTGTCCTGAGTGCCGTCCGGCAACGGGGTCAGGGGTTGAAGGTTAATCCCGAACAGTACGTTACCGTCGCCACGCGCAAGGGGGGGGAGCGCTGTAAACCTGCAGGCAGGCGCGGCTCCAATGCCCTGAAAATCCTGTTTCAGGAACATGGCCTCGAACCCTGGTGGCGCGATCGGGTGCCCCTCTTATATGTGGACGGGGTGCTCGCCGCCGTGGGCGATCTGTGGCTGAACGACGGATTTGTAGCGGCTTCGGACGAAATGGGCTTTGTGTTGCGCTGGACATTATAATTTACCGCACAGCGACTATCGGTGTTCCGTTGCCGCCGCCCAGTGTGGGGTGGCGTACTTTCTCGAGGCGTGACCGGGGATGGCTACGCCGGGTCTGAGTGGGGGGTTAACGCCGCTGTCCGCATTGAGAAGCCGGGGTCTTTCTGGTAACCTGACGTCCCATCTTAAGAACGTTGTCTGGCGCCCCCGATGCCTCCCGCGCCGCAACTTTTCGTGCTGTAATCCTGGCCATAACGCTATCATAAGGGCTGACATGACGCGTTTTATTTTTGTCACTGGCGGAGTTGTTTCCTCTCTGGGCAAGGGCATTGCCGCCGCGTCCCTCGGAGCGGTGTTAGAGGCCCGGGGCCTGAACGTCACGGTCATGAAACTGGATCCCTATCTCAATGTCGATCCCGGCACCATGAGTCCTTTTCAACATGGCGAGGTGTTTGTCACCGAAGATGGCGCGGAAACTGATCTGGACCTGGGGCACTACGAGCGTTTTCTGAGCTCGCGCATGACCAAAGCCAACAATTTCACCACGGGACAGGTGTACGAAACTATTTTGCGCCGCGAACGCCGCGGCGATTATCTTGGCGGTACAGTACAGGTTATCCCCCATGTTACCGACGAGATAAAACGACGTATTATCGAGGGCGGTGCCGATTCGGATATCGTGCTGGTCGAAATTGGTGGCACCGTTGGCGACATCGAGTCACAACCCTTTCTCGAGGCCATTCGCCAGCTACGGGTGGAGCTCGGGTCCCGCAGGACACTGCTGATCCATTTGACACTGGTGCCCTATATTGCCACGGCCGGGGAGACCAAAACCAAGCCCACTCAGCACTCCGTCAAGGAGTTGCGTTCCATCGGGCTGCAACCCGACGTGTTGCTGTGCCGGTCCGAGGTGATGGTGGACGAGGGTTCGCGCAAGAAAATTTCCCTGTTTACCAGCGTCGAGGAGCGGGCGGTGGTGCCGTTGATGGATGCCAAAACGATCTATGCCATCCCCCGGCACCTGCACGAGTGGGGGCTGGACGATTTTGTGCTGGAAAAGTTCGGCCTCGATTGCCCCCAGGCCGATCTCGCCGAGTGGGATCGGGTAGTAGACAATCAGCTCAACCCAAAACGCCGGGTCACCATCGCCATGGTCGGCAAATACATGGAATTGCTCGACGCCTACAAATCTCTCAATGAAGCCCTCGAGCACGCTGGGATTCAGCAGTTGACCGAGGTGGAAGTGCAGCACATTGACTCCGAAGATCTGATGGATGATATGTCCCTGCTGGATGGTTGCGACGGTATTCTCGTGCCCGGTGGGTTTGGAGAGAGGGGTGTGGAGGGCAAAATCAAGGCAGTGCGCCACGCGCGGGAAAATAATATCCCCTACCTCGGTATCTGTCTGGGGATGCAGGTCGCGGTGATCGAGTTTGCTCGCAATGTGGTCGGCCTGGAGGGTGCCAACAGCACCGAGTTCAACCAGAATACGCCGCACCCGGTGATCGGCCTGATTACCGAATGGCTGGACGACAGCGGTACCCGCGAAACCCGCTCGGCGCAATCCGACCTGGGTGGCACAATGCGTCTCGGCGCGCAGGAGGCCAGCCTGGTGGCCGGGTCGCGGGCGCGCGCGACCTATGGGAAAGACAGGATTCTCGAGCGCCATCGTCACCGTTACGAGGTGAATCGCAATTACGTGGATCAGATTCAGACTGCCGGTCTAAAGGTCGGTGGTTGGTCGGCGGACGAGACGCTGGTTGAAACGGTCGAACTGCCCGATCACCCCTGGTTTTTTGCGTGCCAGTTTCACCCCGAGTTTACCTCGACGCCACGGCATGGCCACCCGTTGTTTTCCGGGTTTGTTGCCGCGGCGCTGGCTTATGCCGACAACCAGAGTGAGAAGCGCGGTGCCCCCGCCAAGCGCCCGGCCGAGGCCACCAGGGCATGACAACGACAGTCGTTGAGGTTGCCGATATAGTGATTGCCAACCACCGGCCGATGGTGTTGTTTGGGGGTATGAATGTCCTCGAATCCCGGGACATGGCGCTACGGGTGGCGGAGCATTACACCCGGGTCACGGCGAAACTCGGCATGCCCTACGTATTCAAGGCGTCGTTCGACAAGGCCAATCGCTCTTCCATTCATTCCTATCGCGGTCCGGGACTGCAGGAAGGGCTGAAAATTCTGGAGGAGATAAAACGTCAGTTTGCAGTGCCGGTGCTGAGCGATATTCACATAGTGGATCAGGCCAAACCCGCGGCGGAGGTGTGTGACGTG